>JAFEBB010000015.1 GCA_018266075.1 Deltaproteobacteria bacterium
GGACCTCGGGAGGCATCGCGAGCGCTCACGCTTGGATCCGAGGACCTCGGGAGGCATCGCGAGTAGTTTTGATGCCCCTGCAGGGGCGTCAGAACGTGTATTCCGCCCCCAACTTCGGCTGCCAGGTCCCGAAGAAGCCTCCGAACGTCGAGTAGCCCAGCTCGCCGCGCACGGCGAACCCCTGGAACACGCGGTACCGCAGGCCGGCGAGCGCGTGCAGCTCGAGGATCGGGCCGTCGCGGTTCTGCTGCGAGACGCCGCTCGACACAATCTGCTGCTGCACGAGCGCGTCCTGCGAGCTGGCGTCGACCTCCACGTGCGCCGTGCCAATCAGGAGCCCGCCGCCGAGAAACGGCGTGAACCCGTGCAGGCCCTGCTTGCCGAAGACGTCGAACGTGAGCTGATAGCCGCCCATGATGGTCTGCACCCGGCTGCGTCCCTGCATGGGCAAGCCGTTGAAGTCGATGTTCCCTGTGGCGTTGGTGAACTGGAGCATGAACTGGCTGTTCCACCAGTCGCCCACCTGGATGCCGACCTGCGCCATCGGTCCGGTCATGCTGTCGATGGTGAAGTTCCCGTTGCCCACGGCCGGCGTGGCGAGCAGGCCCACCGAGGCCGTCGGGCCGAAGGGCGTGGCGTGGGCGGAACCCGCGAGCAAGAGGACGAGAAACGGCGCGGCGCGAAGCAGCTTCATGGTCGGCACTCCGTGTGGGTGCCAAGCAAGACAGCGGACCACCTTGGCGTGCGCACAAAATCTCGCGCCGCTCCGCAACGCATTGACGCAACTGGCTGAAAGGCCAATCGACAATCTCCCCTGGGTCGCGAGAAGGGAGCCGCCAATGTCGCCACGATCGATCGCCATCGCTTCGGTCGTGCTGTTTCTGGCGGGCTGCGGCGCGACGACTGGCAACGAGCAAATGAAGAACCTCGACGCGCAAACCGAAGACGGCGGCTCAATCCACCTTGGCACGAGCGGCGGCGGCGAAGGCGTCACCGGCGGCGGCAAGAGCGACGCTGGCCACGCGGGCTGCGGGGAGCTCGGCTGCGATCACCAGGCCGACGCGGGCCAACCTGTCATCGACGCGGGCTGCGACAGCGAGCTTGGCTGCGGTGGGCCCGTCGACGCGGGCTGCGACAGCGAGCTCGGGTGCGGTGGGCCCGTCGACGCGGGCTGCGACAGCGAGCTCGGCTGTGGTGGCAACGACGCGGGCACCAACGAGTGCATCGACGGCGCGAGCTGCATCACCGACTGCGGCTCGACGGGGACGTGGAGCTGCAGCGAGAACGTCTGCCAGCCGCCCGCGGAGACTTGCGGCAACGGCGCGGACGACGACTGCAACGGCCTCGTCGACTGCGACGATCCCGCATGCGCGAACGACAGCACCTGCATCCCGAGCTGCGAAGACGGCGCGAGCTGCTCGACCGACTGCGGCTCGACGGGAAGCTGGAGCTGTTCGGAGAACCGTTGCGTGCCGCCTGCGGAGATCTGCGGCAACGGCCGCGACGACGACTGCAACGGCCTCGCGGACTGCGACGATCCCGCGTGCGCGGGCACGAGCGAATGCTGCGGCCAGCCGACGGTGTGCGGCGTCATCGGCTGCAACGGCGACATGGGCCAGAACAACATCGAGGACAAGGACACCGCGCCCTGCTGGCAGGATCCCGGCGCGTGCACGCCCGAGAACCTCGACGCGTGGTGCACCCGCCGCGGCGACACCGACTACCTCTGGCCGAACCTGGTGCAGCAGAGCGTCGTCGACAACTGCGCCGACGGCGACGTCACGGACGTCTCGCCGATCCCAGGCGAGGGCTTCGGCGATCAGTTCCAGTGCATCGTCAACAGCTGCGTGACCTACACCTGCAACACGCCGCTGGTGCTCGCGTTCGAACCCGCGAAGGCCGTGGCGTACCTCGATGACGACGGCGCGAGCAGCTTCGATCTCTCGAGCGCCCAGGACGGCAGCGGCGCGCGGCACGATTGGCCGACGTCGGTGACGCCGTGGCTCGCGCTCGATCGCGACGGCGACGGGAAGATCACCTCGGGCCGCGAGCTCTTCGGCTCGGCGACGCTGGTGAACGGCAAGCCCGCGCGCGATGGCTTCGAGGCGCTCGCTGCGCTCGACGCGAACCACGACGGCGTGCTCGATGCGCGCGATCCCGACTTCAAGAGGCTCGTGGTCTGGACCGATACCAACGGCGATCGGCGCTCGACACCGGATGAGCTCAAGCCGCTCTCGGCGTTCGGCGTGAAGTCGATTCGGGTGAACTACCACATCGCCCCGCGCTGCGACGCGCACGGCAACTGCGAGGTCGAGCGCGCGGGCTTCATGTGGCGCGACGCGAAGGGCCACGCCCACCAGGGCGAGGTCGTCGACGTGCACCTCAAGTCGCGCGGCGCCACGCTCGCGGCGCGCTAACGCTGGAGCAGTGCGTCGAGCAGCGGCTGCAGCAGCACTTGCCCGCGCAGCCCATCGCGCAGCGGCTTGGGAATCCCGCTCAGTCCAAAGCGCAGCCCGGCGATACCGCCCGCAACGCACGCGGTCGTGTCCGTGTCACCGCCGAGCGCGATCGCACCGCGAACGACAGACTCGAAGTCGCCGTGATGCCGAAGCGCGACCGCTGCGTTCAAGGTGTCGACCACGTAGCCCGTTCCGGTCGGCTCATTCGCGAGCGCAGGAAGGATGACGCGTTCGAGCTCGTTCGAATACGCAGCGTCACCGGTCCAGAGGGCGCGCGCTCTCGAGACCGCGTCGTTCCACGCGTGCGCAGAGCCTTCGAGGATTCGGCGCGCCCAGAGCACGTACAGCGCGCAGGACACCTGCGAGCGCGCGTGCCCGTGTGTGACCCGCGACTGCTGACACGCGTCGCGCACGAGCGCCGCGTCGTCGCCGCGATGCCAGAGCGCGAGCGGCAGGCTGCGCATCAGCGAGCCATTGCCGTTGTCGCGCTCACCCGAAGGCCCGGCGCCGATCGGTGGCACGCCCGCGCGCAACGCATCGAGCGCGCGCCCGGTCTGAATGCCGACGTCGAACACGCGGTCGTCGACGGCCAGGTAGCCGTGCTCCAGCCAGTTAACCAAACGGTTACCTAAATCCTTCAGGTCGAGCCGATCGCAATGAAGCAGCGACGCGAGCAGGCACAGCGCCTGGGCGCCATCGTCGGACCAGGTGCCGGGGGGGGGGCTGCGCGTGCGTTCGCGGAAAGCCGGGCGGCGTCGCGTAGGTCAGCTCGAGCGGCTCGGGCAGCTCGTCGGGCGACTTGAACTCGTAGGGAACGCCCAGCGCATCGCCGATGAGCAGCCCAAGCAGCCCACCGGCGACGCGGTCTTGATGGTCGAGCGCACCCATCGGATGCGCTGATCCTAACGCTCAAAGCCCCACGCGGCGCGCGCTCTCGCTCCAGAGCCGATCGCGCACGGTCTTGTCCGTGTAGATCGCAGGCACCGGCTTCTCGACGGTCTTCCGATAGAAGCGCCCGGTGATATCGGCGAACTCCGGGTTGCACGCCACGCGCGTGACGTACGCCTGCGACGTCGAAGGCTGCGCGCCGAACACCGCAAACACCAAGCGCAGTGGCAGCGGCGCCTCGCGGGGCAGGGTGCTCTTCGTCAGCTCCGGGTTCACCGCGTTCACGGACACCCCCGTGCCGCGCAGGCGATCCGCCAGCTCCACAGCGAAGCAGGTGATGGCGCCCTTGCTCATCTGGAGCGCGTCGAGGGCGGAGTACTTCTGCTCCGACATCAGGTCATCGAACTTGATGGGAATGTTCGAGCCCATGGTCATCATCACCACGCGCGCCGGCGCGCTGGCCTTGAGCGTTTCCACGAGCAGGTTCGTGAGCAGGAAGTGCCCGAGGTGATTGGTCCCGAAGACCTGCTCGAAGCCGTCGCTGGTGGTCTTGCGCTCCTTGTTGAAGACGGCCGCGTTGTTGATGAGCACGTGCAGCTTGCCGAAGCGGCGCTTGAACTCCTCGGCCGCTTTGCGAATCGACGCGAGCGAGGCCAGGTCGAGCTCGAGCGTCTCCACGCGGCTGCTGCCCGTGGCGCGCTTCACCTCGGCCGCGGCGTTGGCGATCTTTTCGCCGCGGCCGGCCATCACCACCGTGGCGCCGCGCCGCGCGAGCTCCTCGCACATCGGCTTGCCGATGGCGCCTGCAGCGCCCGTGACGAGCGCGATCTTGCCGTCCATGTCACCCATGAGTTCCTCCAATGTGAGAGAGCGCTGCGCGTCGCTGCGGGGATCACCACTCGTTGAAGCCGGTCGCCTGCTCCCAGACCGAGGTCGCGGGCTCGCTCGCGAAGAGCTTGTCCATGCCGTCCATGCTCTTGGCGTCGCTGTAGTGCTCGATGAGCCCCTCGAGCGTGGACCAGGTGTCGAGCCCGAGGATCTCAACCGGCTCGTTCAGCGCGCCGAGTCGGACGAAGAGCTCGTGCGAGAGCTGCCCGCGGCGCCGCGCGTTGCGCACGTTCTGCGGCAGTGTCTTGGCGAAGTGGGCCACGGCCGCGTGCGGATCCTTCACCACGGCGCGAATGATGCCCACGTACTTCGACGGCCTGGCCTGCGTGGGATGGACGTGGAAGGTGAAGCTGCCCGTGGCCGGCATCCACACCGAGCCGTCGCGCGCGCTGAACAGCTTCCCGCCCTGTTCCTGCACGTGCTTGTTGGAGAAGAACTGCTGCAGGCCCGCGGGGTCCTGCCAGAGGTCGATGAAGAGCAGCTCGCCCGGCTTCGCGCCGTTCATCTTTCCGGCGCCCTCGGCCGGCGTGAAGACGGTGTGGCTGAGATCGCTCAGCGCGCGCGCGGCCTCCATGCCCTGTTGCGAGCCGGCGGTCTCGTTGTGGAGGATGCGAGCTTCCTTGATCGACTTGGGGACCAGCGTGCCGCGAACGGTGAGAAGAACGGCGCCTTCCATGGGTTTTCTCCTGTTTGAGGTGACCGACGCCGATACAGACGGCAGCTCGTTCGAAAACTCATCGGTCGGTGGAAAAGCCCCGTGGCTGCGTTAGGTTTGCCGCATGGTCGCCACCCTCGATGCCGCCCGCGCCGGTGACGAAGGCGCGTTCCGCAAGCTCGTCGAGCCGTTTCGGCGCGAGCTGACCGCGCACTGCTATCGGATGTCGGGCTCGCTCCACGACGCCGAGGATCTGGCGCAGGAGAGCCTCTTGCGCGCGTGGCGCGGGCTGGGGAGCTTCGAGGGCCGTGCGAGCCTGCGCACGTGGCTTTACCGCGTGACCACGCGCGTGTGCCTCGACTCGCTCGACATGAAGGCGCCGCGGCTCCTGCCCATGGACTACGAGGCCGCGAACAAGCCGTTCGCGCCGCCGCGCATGGAGCCGGTGTGGCTCGAGCCGTGTCCGCCGGAGCTCTACGCCGATGCGCTCAGCCCCGACGCCGCCGTCAGCGCGCGCGAGAGCGTGGCGCTCGCATTCCTCGCGGCGCTGCAAAGGCTTCCGGCGCGTCAGCGGGCGGTGATGATCCTTCGCGACGTCGTCGGCTACGAGGCGAGCGAGGTCGCGGAGCTTCTGGAGATGAGCGTGGCCGCCGCGAACAGCGCGTTGCAACGTGCGCGCGACACGCTCTCCAAGCCCGCCGAGACGCCCGCGCCCGACGCGAGCACGCGCGCGCTGCTCGAGCGCTACGTGCGCGCGTGGGAGACGGCCGACGTCGAGCTCTTCGTGCAGCTGCTTCACGAGGACGCGACGCTGGCGATGCCGCCGATTCCCACCTGGCTCCAGGGCGCGGCGATCATCGGTCCGGCGGTGCGTGGGATGGTGCTGCCGCCCGAGGCGAACGGGAGGTTCAAGCTCGTGCTCGCCGAAGCGAACGGGCTTCCCGCGCTCGCGGCCTACGAGAAGCGCGACGACGGCTCGTTCGCGCCTGCGTCGCTGCACCTGCTCAACATCCGCGAGGGACGCGTCGCCAGCATCGACGCGTTCATGGACCCGACGCTGTTCGCGCTCTTCGGTCTCGCGGCGAGGCTCTAGTCGCCGCGCGAGACGCGATCGCGCGCCTGCTGAATCAACACCGGATCGCCAGGCTCGACGAGCTCGAGCGAGCCGTTGATCTGCACGTCTGCGCCGTCTTCGATCTCCAGGCCACCCCGGATGACGACCTTTGCACTCGCGCCGAAGACGACCTTCGCGCCCTTGCCGATGATCACGTGCGCGCCGCTCGATGGCGCGGCCTCGTTTCGACGCACATAGAGCGTCTGGCAGTACTGGCAGCGCAGGCGATTGTCGGGGAGCTCGTCGAAGGCGGTCGCGCCGCACTGCGTGCACTTGAGCTTCTCGAGCATTCCGCCAGCGTATCATCGCGACATGAGCGGCGAGGCGAGCTGGGTTGTCCCGAACGAGCGCGTGGGCCTGGTGATCCTCAGTGGTCACCCGGTGTGGACCGCGAACGAGGCGTCGCCCATTCAGGCGCAGCTGAAACAGGAGTTCGGCGCGGCGACCGAGGAGATGCTCCGTCGCATCGAGTCGCGCGCGTCGGCGCTGCACCTTCAGCCGAGAGAGCCCGCGGCGCCATCGGTCTACGACACGGTCACCGACGACGCGCACGCCGGCGAGCCGCTCCGCGACAAGATTCCGCGCGCGATGGTCTACGTGCAGGTGCGGCACAAGCCGACCATGCAGGGCTTCAACCTCAACTTCGTCGTGGGCGCGAAGGTCGCGCGCTCACAGCTCGAGACGCTCGCGCTGGAGCTCGCGAAGCTGCTCTGGCCGGACTACCAGCCCGACATCCCGATTCGAATTCAGTAATCGCTAGGCGATGAGGCCCTGCGCCTGCAGCCACGCGCGGGTCTTCTCCACGAGCTGCGAGTTGTAGACGTACTCGCCCGTCTTGGAGTCGGTCGTCCTCTGCAGCGCCTTCTGTGCATCGATCTTCGCCTGGCTCGGAGGCGCATAGCCGCCGCGGCCCATGAACGTGCCATGCGGATCCTCGAGCTGCTGCGCGTAGCTGGTGCCGAGCACCGCGCTCGCGTTCTCGAGGCGGTTGTCGTTGTTCGAGTCGGTGCCTTGCTGCAGCCGGCCTGCGTCGAGGAACTGCGCCACCTGATCGCTCGACCAGCTGTTCATGTTGCGCACGAACGTGCCCGTGGGAACGCCCGCGGACTTCGCGACCTGGCTGATCCACGCGCCGAAGGTGTTCTGGCCGTCGGAGTTGAAGGAGTTGAGCTGGTCCGCGAGGTCGCTCTTCACGCCGATGGCCTGCAGCTCGGCCTTGAGGTCGCCTTCCTGGCCCTTGAACGGATCGGGCGGCGAGCTGAACAGGCTCACCACCGCGCCGGCCGCGCTGATCACGCCGCCGACCACGTTGAGCACCACGCCGGCTTCCGCGCCGACGCCCGTCGCGTCGAGCACCAGGCCCGCCGTGGCCACCGCGCCGCCGAGCGCGCTCATCGAGTCCCCGACGCCCTTCTGGATCTGGCCGCTGCTGAAGTCGTCGACGGCGCTCCAGCCCGAGACGACGCTGCCGATGGCGCCGAGGCCCGCGCCCAGGAGCTTGCCGGCGGTGAGCCCCGCCGTCTCCGCAGCAACCTCGGCGCCGTCGGTGCCTGCGCTCGCGGCGTCGGCGGTGAAGCGCGTGAGCGTGTTGGTCACCATGTCGGCGCCCTGCTTGCCGAGGCCCAGCGTGCTCGCCACGGTGCCGATCTTGTCCTTCACGCTGAGTGAATCGAAGTGGCTCCAGTTGTCGACCGCGCCCACGGCGCCGAAGAGCACGCCGAGCCCCTTGAGCGACTGCGACACCGCACCGTCGCCGCCTGCGACGCCCTTGATCTGCTTGGCGAGTTCGCTGCTGGCGCTGTCGAGCTCGGTCGGCGTCATGCCCGGCTTGAAGGCGCCGAACGACGCGGTGAGCTTCTGCATGCTCTCTTCGGAGGCGCCGAAGAGCGCGCGGTTCGCGTTGAGGCCGGCGAGGAGCTTGGAGCTCTCGGCCTCGAAGTCGCCCGACTGCGCCGAGCTCAAGAGCCGCTGACCGACGGCCGACACGGTCGCGGAGCGCAGCGAGTTGAGGAACTTGTCGGCCTGGCCGCCCTTGCCGGCGTCCTTCGCGGCGTCGTCGAGGAAGGTCTGCTGACCTTCGCCCTGTGCCTCGACCGCGTCCGCGAAGAGTTTGCTGCCCGCGTTGGTGTCCGCGAGCTTGGGCAGGTCCTGCATGGCGCCCTTCGCCGTCGAGAGCAGGTCGCCCTCGTTGGAGAACCTCGCCTCGGGCATCACGCCGAAGCGGCCCGCCGCCGTCGTCGTCTTGGCTGCAGCGCCGCTCGTGAGCGCGGGATCGTTCGCGGCGAGGTCCGCGCCGGGGATCGCCGAGCTGAGGAGGTTGGCCTTGGCCTCGAGGTCGGAGACGGCCTGGCTGTAGCCGTTGCGCTGATCGAACTCGCGCACCGCGGTCGTCTGGTCCTTGCCCTGGAGCTGCCAGGTGGCGAGCTCCTGGCCCATCTTGCCCTTGAGGTCTTCGACCTTCTGCTGCGCGGCGTCGAAGTCGCTCTTCACCTGGCCGATGCCCTGGCTCACGAACTTCGACGTGTCGTTCGCGGCGGTGGTCTTGCCGGAGGCCTGGAGGGCGCTGGCGAGCTGCACGCCGAACGAGGCCCCGCTGCCGGCCTTGATGCTGTTGGCCACCATCGTGCCGAACTCGTTCGAGTCGTCGCCGACGTTCTGGTCTTTCATCGCGCCGGCGAACGTCGACGCGAGCGCGGTCTGCGCGTCGGGCGCGAGCTTCTCGGTCGTCGCCGTGAGCGCGTTGAGAGCGCTCTGACGATCGGCCGTGGAGCAGCCGGAGTCCTTGTTCACGATCTGCCCGGCGAGCTGCGTGATCTGCGGCCCGGCCTGCGTCACCAGCGCCTTGCGGTACACGGGATCGGTGGCGTGGGTGACCATCGACTGCAGCATCTGCGCGCGCTGCGCGGGATTCTGGATCGAGCCGAGGCGCGCGGCGTCAGCCTTGGCAGCGTCGGACACGGCGAGGTCACCGCCGAAGAGCTGCTTCTGCGCGGCGGGCGCGAGGTTGGCGGCGCCGTAGGCGTCGTTCACCTGGTTGGCGGCGGAGTAGGGCGCGGGCTGGCCGGCGGCCTTGGCCGCGTCGTTCGCGCGCTGCTCGGACTGGATGGCCGTGGTCGCGGCGGTGTTGGCCTTCTGCGCGGTATCGCGCGCGAGCTTGGACGCCGCGTCGGCCTGCTTTTGCGCAGCCTGGCTCGCCTCGGCGTGGGCCTTCGCCTTCGCCTGGGCGGTGTCGAGCTCCGTCTTCATCTTCGACGCGAGCTGCGGGTGCTGCGAGATGACGTTCTGCTTCGCCTTCAGCTCGGCCGCGCTGCCCTGGGCGGCCTGCGCCTTCTGACGCGCGGCGGCCTGCGCGGCCTGGGCCTTCTGGGCGGCGGCCTGGGCCTTCTTCTGCGCGGCCTCGGCGGCGGCGCGCTGCTTGGCGGCCTCTGCGGCGCGCTGGCGGGCTTCTTCGGCGGCGCGCTCGCGGGCCTCTTCCTCGGCGCGGCGCTGGGCGGCGATGGCGGCGGCGCGTGCTGCTGCGGCGGCTGCGGCGGCGGCTGCGGCGTCACCCGAACCGTTGACCGACATGGCTCACTCCCGCGTGGGTCCCTGAGATCATTCTCCCTCGGCGCGCGGGCAGGTTGTGCGGGCACGCCGACGCGCCGCGCCAGATGCGCTGGCATCTCGCGACAATCGCGCGGCTGGGATCAGGGGCCGGTCACGCACATCACGCTGAGCGGCGAGTCCATGAAGTTGGACGTGCCGACGCTCTGGGGCATGGCGCCCGCGGATTGCGGATTGAGGAACTGGATGGTCATGGCCTGGTGCGTCGGGTCCAGCGGCGCGCGCGTCGACGTCCAGTAGACCACCGTGCCGTTGAGCCCCTTGATGAAGTTGGAGCCGGTGGGGTTGGGCGTGAAGTTCACCAGCGTGGCCAGCTCCTTGTAGCTCGGCAAGCGATACAGGCCGCAGGCGTTGCCGAGGTTGTTGCAGTGGTCGAGGGCCTGCTGCCAGGTGAGGCCCGGGGCCGCCGGCTTGCGGAAGCGGAGCCCCGTCTGCGGCGTGGCCGCGCTCGAGCCGCTCATCACTTCGCAGTCCTGGGTTCCGTTGCCCATGCTGACGCAGTTGTCGCTGAGCTGGGGCGGTGCGGCCGGCGCGCCGGCCATGCAGCGGGGCCGTCCGAACGCCTGGCCATTCACGAACGGGGTGAACGCGCCGGAGGTGAAGTCGACGAGGTACGTGCCCATGCCGCCGCCCGGCGCGACCATTCCCCAGAAGGCGTCGCAGTTGGAGTCGAGGCCGTCGGGGCACAGGTCGCCGCTGTGGCCGAAGTCGAGGAGCTCCACGAGCTGCTGCGTGGGCGGGAGCGTGGTGGGCACGGGGTTGCCCGAGGCGTCCGTCCAGTGGCCGTTCGAGCACGCGAGCTCGGAGCGGTTGTAGGTGTCCTGCGGCAGGAGCGCGTCCTCTTGCCAGGTCAGGCCGGTCACCTGATCGTGGGCGAAGGTGGCCGAGAAGTTGGTCCCCGTGGCGTCGCTGTAGTTGAGCTGGGAGCCGCAGTCGGCGGTGAAGTCCGAGAGTGGGTAGGTCCAGTCGCTGTCCTCGCCGGCGCGCGCGCAGGGCGCCTCCTGGCTGCAGCTCGCGAGGGAGTCGGGCGGGGTGCCCGCAATCCAGGGGCTGATGGGCGCGCCGCCCGTCGTGGCGCTGGTGCCGGTGGAGCCGGTGCCGCCGGTGGTGGCGTTCGTGACTCCGCCAGCGTCGAAGGTGCCCGTGGTGGCCGAGCCGAATCCGCCCGTGCCGCCTGCGTCGAAGGGAGGGACGGTGGTGGTGCTGCCGCTGCCCGAGCCTGCGTTGGTGCCACCGGCGTCCAGCGGCGGTGGAGGCAGGATGGCTGCGCCGGTCGTTCCGGGGAAGCCGGTGCCGCTCTGGCAGAACCCGGTGAACTGGAAGCCCGTCGAGCCATAGCCCGCGCAGGTCGTGCCGGTGGTGCCGATCGTCGTCGTGGTGCCCGTGGTGCCGATGGTCGTCGTGGTCCCGGTGGTGCCGATGGTCGTGGTGGGCCCAGTGGTGCCGATGGTCCCGGTGCTGCCGATGGTCGCGGTGGTCCCGGTGGTGCCGACCGTCGCCGTGCCGATCGTCGCGGTGGTGGTCGATGTGCCGATGGTGCCCGTGCTCACGGTCGAGCTGGTCGACGTCGTGGCCGACGTGGAGCTCGTCGAAGACGTCCCCGTCGTGGAGCTGGTCGAGGAGGTGCCGGTGGTCGCGCTGGTCGATGCGCTGCTCGAGTTGGTGCTCGACACCGTCGACGTGGCCGTCGATCCCGTGGAGTCGCTGGTTCCGCTGCTGCCCTGCGTGCCGGTGGTGCTGGACACCGTGTCGGTGGTGCCCGAGCTGCCGGTGCTGTGCGACGTCGAGCCCGAGCTGGCGCCGTGGGTGCTGCCCGAGCCATTGCTGCCCGCGCCGGAGCCGTCGCTCCCGTTGGTCTGGGTGCCGGTGCCCGTGGCTGCGCCCGAACCGCTCGTCGAGCCGGCGGCGCTCGCGCCGTTGGCGGCGTTGGTGGCGTTGGTGGAGCCGCTCCCCTTCGAACGCGCGGGATCGACGATGAGCTCGCAGCCCGCGAGCGCGAGCCCGAGGCCTGCGAGGAGAAGCGCAGAGCGGTTTGCCATCCCCCAATCCTAGCGGATCCCCGCCGCTCCGCGGACGGGGCACGGCTGGCGTGAAAACGTGATTCAGCTCACGGTGTGGCGCGCGGCTGACCGAGGCGTGCGAGGCGCAGCGGGAGGCGGAGCTTCTCGTGGTCCGCTGGCGGCCTGGCTGCGGCCGCTCGGCGGGTCCTGGCCCTAGCTGGCGGTCTCGAGCAGGGCCTTCAGCCGCACGGCGACGTCGTCCAGGCTCACCGGCTTGGTGATGACCTGGGCGATGAGCCCGGACTTGAGCGCCTGATCCACGACGTCCAGGTGATCGAGCGCGGTGTAGAGCACGCGAATGGTGCGCGGGTGGTGCACCTGGAAGTGCCGGGCGAGCTCCAGGCCGTCCATCTCCACCATCCGGTAGTCGGCGACGAGCAGCGCGAAGTTCCTCTCCTTCGCGCGCGCGATGGCGCGGGTGGGGCTGGTGAAGCCCTCGAGGTCGAACTCCTCGGCGAAGTGGAGCTGGAAGAGCTTCACGCTGCTGCCCTGGTCGTCCACGTAGAGGACCGGCCCCCTCTTCGCAGCAGCAGTCATGCGCAAACCTTAGCTGCCAAGCGGAATGGAGACCACGAATGACGCACCGCCGCCCGCTGGCGTGGCCACGCCGAGCGTCCCGCGGTGGGCCTCCACGATCATCCGCGCGATGTGCAGCCCCAGGCCGTTGCGGCCCTCGCGCTCGGCGGTGGTGAAGAAGGGATCGAAGATGCGCTCGCGCAGCTCCTGGGCCACGCCCGGGCCGTCGTCGCGGACCTCGAGCTTGAGCTGGTTGGCCTCCTGCCGCATGGAGATCCAGATGTGCCCGCGCGGCGCGGCGCGGATGGCGTTGTCGAGCAGGTTGAGCATCACCTGGTTGAGCTGCCCGGCGTCGCCCGCGGCGCGGCCCTGGAAGGCGAGCTCGCGGTGGATCTCGATGCCGCCGAGCCGCGGCGCGAGCAGACCCACCACGGCCTCGAGCCCGGCCACCGGGTCCCACTCGCCGCGCACGCTCCCGGCCTCGCTCAGCGCGAGCAGATCGTTGGTGAGCTTGGACGCGCCGCGCGCGCACTCGTCCACCACGTCGAGCAGCTCCAGCACCCGCGCGCGGCTTGGCAGCGGCAGCTCGGTGGCGTCGAGCGTGCGGCGGATGAGCGCCACCGAGTTGAGCACGCCGCTCATGGGGTTGCGGATCTCGTGGGCCAGCCCGTTGGCGAGCGTCTGGAGCATCGACGCCTTCTGTGCCTGGGCGACCTGCGTCACCAGCCGCCGCATCCGCAATTGCACGCGCACGCGCGAGAGCAGCTCCTCCACGCTGAAGGGCTTGGCCAAGAAGTCGACCGCGCCGCTCTCCAGGCCCTCCACGCGCACCTCGAGCGCCGAGTTGGCGGTGAGGAGGATCACCGGGAGCTGGGCCGTTTGCTGCGTCGCGCGCAGCTCGCGGATGACGTCGATGCCGCTGCGGTCCGGCAGCATCAGGTCGCAGAGCACCACGCTGGGCAGCTTCTCCCGCGCGAGCTGCAGGCCCGCGCTCGCGGTGCCCGCGCAGAGCACGCGGAAGTGCGCGCCCAGCGCTTCGGCCACCAGCTCGCGGAGCTCCACGTGGTCTTCGATCACCAGCACCGTGTCGTCGGCCTCCGTGAGCGGCGCGGACGAGGGCGGACGCGAGAGCCGGAGCTCGGCGGGGGCGGGCAGGGCGGGCTCGACGGGCGCCGGGGCCGTCGCGCCGGCGGGCGCCGCAGGCAGCTCGACCCGGAAGGTGGAGCCCACGCCGACGTCGCTCTCGACGCTGATGGAGCCCTCGCTGCGATCCACCAGGTCCTTCACGATCGACAGCCCCAGGCCTGTGCCGCCGCCGCGCGCGCGCTCGCTGCGCACATAGCGCTCGAAGAGCGCGGCCCGCTGCTCGGGCGCGATGCCCTGGCCGGTGTCGGCCACCGCCACCGCCACCTTGCCCTCGCTCGTGGAGAGGCGCACCGACACCCGGCCGCCCTCCGGCGTGAACTTGATGGCGTTGAAGATGAGGTTGCGGAAGATGCTCTCCAGCTTCTCCGGATCGGCCCAGGCGTCGGCCACGGCCAGCGGATCCAGGGTGAGCACCACCCCGCGCGACTCCGCGAGCAGCGAGAGCTCCTTCACCACGCCGGAGAGCAGCGGCGCCAGCGGCACGGGGCGCGGCTTGAGCTCGCGCGCGCCGGCTTCGAGCCGCGCCAGATCGAGCAGGTTGTTGATGTGGTGCAGGAGCACCTGGGCGTTGCGCTCGGCGATGGCCAGGTGCGCGCCCGCGTTGCTCGCCAGCGAGGTCGAGTGCTGCGTGCGCAGGAGCCGCAAGGTGAGGGTGATGAGGGAGAGCGGCGTGCGCAGCTCGTGGCTGGCGTCGGCGAAGAAGTCGGTCTTGAGCTTGTCCAGGTTCTGCAGCCGCTCCAGCGAGGCGCTCAAGAGCTCCGACTTGCCCGCGAGCTCGCTCGTCCGCTGCTCGAGCGCCTTGCGGACCTCGAACTCCTTGCGGCGCAGGTCGAACGAGAGGTGGCTGCCGATGGTGGCGATGATGCCCGTGCAGCCCAGCAGGTAGAGGTACTGGGTGAGCTCGGGCGGCCGCTGCGCCAGGCTCAGCGCCGGCACCACGAAGCTCGCCACGATCACCCCGCAGCCCACCGCCATCTCCCACCAGCGCCAGGGAAAGAGCAGCCCGCAGCAGAGGATGATCAGCACCGCGCGGACGAACTGAGCCACGTTCGGGTGGCCCATCTCCCGGCTGAGGACGAGGCTCCCCAACGTGCCCACGAGCGTGAGCGCGAAGGACAGCGCCACCGCCGCGCGCGCCGGGCCCCAGCGCGCCGTACAGAACACGATGCCGAACGCGAGCGTCACCGCGGCGCGAGCCCAGAGCACCTGCCCGAGCGCCACGTTGGGAGCGCGCAGGGCGATGATGAGCCCGAACGGCACCAGGGCCGTGGCCAGCCCGCTGCCCCACATCACCCGGGTGAGGAGGAGCTGGTTGCGGTGGGCGCTGAAGCCCAGGGCGCTGGAGGTGAGGTGGGTGTCGGGCTCGGCGCGCGGTCCAGACATGTGGACGTCAGCTCGCGGTTGGAGGTCGCAGCGGGGCGTAGGTACTGAGGACGAGCCCCGGGCGCACCTGATTACACGAAACCAGAAACTGTTGGAATGGCAGAAGCTTTTGCACGATTCGGGGAACTGCCCAGCGCACGGTTTTGAACGTTCCGGTGTCCGGCGGCTCCTTCCTCCTCACCTGACCCAGCAGCCGAGCCGCGGCTTGCAAGAGAGTCGACATCGGCTCGGAGTTGCGGACATGCTCGCTTCCAAGAAGCGGCCGCTGCCGACGCGGGGAGTGACGTGGCGCCGGTCGCCTGGAACCGATGCTCGCCTGTCCCTTGATGCTCCTCGCGGCCGTGGCCGCCGTCGAGCCGGCCCCAGCGGCCCCCGACCTCGACGCCGGGCCTGCGCTCGACGCCGGGGTGGCGCTCGATGCTGGCTTGGAGGCGTCGACCGAAGACGGCGGCCTGAACGTCGATCCCGCCGCGCTCGCCGTGGCGCCCGACGGCGGCGTGGAGCTGCGCTTCAACGGCAACAAGGTCCTGGCCGAGGAGGTGTACCGGGCGGTGCTCGACCTCTCGCCCACGGCCAAGGCCGACGCGGAGACGGCGAAGCTGGTCCAGGCCCGGCTGGAGACCTTGCTCCACCGCGCCGGCTACGAGCTGGGCACGGTGCGCACGCGCGTCGTCGACGGCCGGGCCATCTCCGTGGACATCGACGAAGGGCAGCTGGAGAAGGTGGTCTTCCGCGGCAAGCTCACGCTCAAGACCCTGCGCTTCAAGCTCGCGCTGCAGCTGCCCGGCGAGATCTTCAACCGGCCCGAGCTGGAGCGGCAGCTGCGCACGCTGCCCGCAGAGCTGGGCATGGACCCCGTCTGGTACGAGCTCGTGCCCACCAAGGCGATCAAGACCGCGCGACCGCAGGTGGAGAGCCTCGGGCCGCTCAACGACATCCAGGGCTACGAGGTGCTGCGGCCGCAGTCGGCGTACGAGCTGCACGTCTTCTTCACCGAGCACGACTGGGACACGGGGCCCGGGTTGGATCTGCGAACGAGCAACGTCGACGGGCTCGAGCTCATCGGCAACGACCAGGGCGCGGGGTTGCTTGGCCAGAACGACCGTTGGCGGGTGGCCGCGAGCGCGGGCATGGGCGTGCGCGTGAAGATCGACGGCGGCCAGTACTACCCCACATTCTCGCGCGCGTACGCGGAGGCCAAGTACTTCGCGTCGGTGCCGGTGGTGCGGCCGACCCTCGAAGTTCGCGGCGAAGTGGTCTCTCGCCAGCGCGCCGACCTCTTCGTGGAGAACTACGACCAGTCGCTCGCGGACGCGCTGATCACCGGGCAGTACGAGTTCGCGGGCAAGCAGGACATCGCCTTCGGCTTTGGTCTGCGTCGCATCGACCTCTGGGGCATCTCACGCGCGGCGCCAACGGGTGTGAACCCCAACGCGATCCACCTCAACGGCCTCGACTACCCCAAAGATCCCAATGACCCGAACTACGACGTGCCGCTCGCGCACACGGGCTACTTCCGCACCTTCGCGGAGCTTCGGTTCAACTACCTCTTCGACGATGGCCGCGAGCGCTTCGATCGCCGGCACGAGCTGGTGATCGAAGCGCGCGACTTCTTCGGGACGCACAACGAAGACCAGTTCGGCGAGGCGCACCTCGCGTGGCAGCGCGTGATCCCCTTTGGCTGGGACGACCTCTGGCTGCGCGCGCACGGGGCCTACATCTGGGGCAAGGACGACAGGATTCCCTTCACCAACGAAGAGCAGCTCGGCGGCACGCACGTGCGCAACGTCTTCAACAACGAGTACGTGCACAAGGTGGGCAGCGCATCGGCGGAGTACCGCTTCAGCATCACGCGCGACATCTTCAAGGTCAGCATCTTCAACGACGCGGCGGGCTACGGCGTGGTGGGTCGTAACCAGAACCTCGGCCCCTTCATCCAGGTGCCAGATCAGGTCGCCGCGGCCGACAGCGTGGGCGCGGGCTTCCACGCGCTCGTCGAGGGCATGTTCCAGGTCGACATGTATTACGCGTTCGGCTTCAACACGACGGAGCCGCACTTCGACCATGGCTTCAGCCTCTCGCTTCAAAAGGTCTTCTGAGCCGTCGGCGGTTGCGCTAGCACTACGCCATGGCCACCAAGCCGCCGGACCTGAGCGAGCTGCAGCAGCGCCTGGAGCGCCTCGCCACCGAGCCCTCCAAGCCGCCGCCGCAGCCGTTGGCCGTGCGCAACCCCACCGACGTGGTCAAACCCGCGCGCATGGGCGTGATGGTGATGGCCGTGGCGCTCGCGACGGCCGCCGTGGCCACAGGTCAGCTCGCGCTGCTCGGGCCGGCGGTGATGCTGGCGATCCTCGCGGGCGCGCTGGCGATCGGCGGCGTGGCCGACATGGTGGTCTCGCTCATCCCGGGCGTGCACGTCGTCCGTGATCCCACGCGGCCGCACGTGGGCATGGGCGCGAACATCGCGCGCGGTGCCATCGTCGAGGCAGGCGCCTCGGTGGAGATGGGCGCCGACATCGGCCCCGGCGCGATCATCAAGCGCGGCGCGATTGTGCGCATGGGCTGCAGCATCGGCGCGAACGTCGTCGTCGAGCAAGGCGCGGTGGTGGGCTGGGGCTGCGACGTGAACGACGGCGCGGTCATCGGTCGCAACGCGATCGTCGGCGCGGGCTCGGACATCGGCGCTGGCGTGCGCGTGCCCGACGGCATGCGACTTCATCCGGGCTCGGATTGGGGCGAGGGCACGAGCGACGCGCCACCGAGCACGCCCGCGGCGCCTGAACCCGCCAAGGCCGTGGACCCGCGCGCCGCCCGCATCGACGCCGCGTGCGCGCGCATCGAGGCCGAGCTCGCCCAGGCACCCGCGCAGCTCCGCGAGATGCTCGGCGCCTCCGCGCAGACGGCCACCGCGCTCCGCCAGACCTTCCAGCGGCTGCAGGCGCGCGAGGCGGCGCTGCGTGCGGAGTCGTCGGAGGAGAGCTTGAAGTTCCTGCAGCAGGAGCGCGCCGAGCTGCAAAAGAAGGCCGAGGCCTCGAGCGACGCGGCGGTCCGCGGCTCGCTGGCGAGCGCGGTGGCTGCCATCGACGAGCAGCTGCGGCAGCGCGGGCTCTTGCGGCAGAGCGCGGACCGGCTCGACGCCGAGCTGACGCGCCTGAGCTGGACGCTCGACGGCATGGGCGCGCAGCTGGTTCGTTTGCGGAGCGCAGGTCAGGAGTCGGCGTCGGCGCCGGACGCGGCGGTGCTCGAGTCGATGCAGCAGCTGCAGGGCGAGATCGACGCCATCGCCAGCGCGCTCGAAGAGGTCGCGCGCGACGATCGGCGTGCGCTCGCGGGTGTCACGCCGGTGGTCGAGGTGACGAGCGAAGGTGCGCAGCCTGCGAAGGATCGCGAGCGCGACCGGAGCTGATCAGTTTGCTGCCGCCGTCGGCTGGGCCACGCGCACCGGCATGCCGTCCTGAACCTCAGCGGCCACGCCCAGCGCCACCGTCTCGCCGCCCAAGAGCCCGCTGGTGATCTGCGCGGTCGTCCCGTCGTCGCGGCCCACGGTCACCGGCACCAGGTGCGCGTGCCCGTCGCGAACCACGGCCACCATCAGCTTGCCCGTGCGCGCGATGATCGCCGCCGAGGGTACGAGCGGAAACGGCTCCGACATCAGCGACAGCTTCACGTGCACGAAGTCGCCGGGGAAGAGCAGGCCGCCGTGGTTGTCGACGTCGACCTCGCAGAGCATGGTGCGCGTGCGCGGATCGAGGTTGCGGCTGATGCGCGCCACCTTGTCGGTGATCTGCACGCTCGGGCGTGCGTCCTCGGTGATCACCGCGGTGTCGCCCTCGCGCACGAACGCAGCGTCGTCCTGGCCCAGGTAGATGTAGATGCGCAGCGTGTCCATTTGCGCGATGTCGACGACGGGCTGCGCGCTCTGGGTGGCGTTGGCGCCGGCAGACACGAGCGCGCCCGGGTCCACGAAGCGCGAGGTGATGACCCCGGTGAACGGCGCGCGGATCTCCTGGTAGCCGCGCGACGCCGCCACCGAGCGCAGGTTGGCCTCGGCGACCTTGGTCGCGGCCTCGGCGTTCTCCGCGTCCTGCTCGCTCGCGACGCCCTTCTTGGCCAGATCGCGGAAGCGGTTCGACTGGGCGCGCTTGTTGTTCAGGTCCGCCTCGGCCGCGTTGTAGGCCTGCTCGATCTCCGGCGACTCGAGCGTGGCCAGGAGCTGGTTGGCCTTCACGTTGTCGCCTTTGTCGACGTGGATGTCTTTCAAATACCCAGACACCTTCGCGTACAGCGTCGCTTGCTGGAACGCGCGCACGTCGCCGGCGAGGACCACGGTGTGCGCCGGCCGCGAGACCTGCACCTGCGCGGTGCGAACCAGCGGACCGGCCGCGACGGTCGCCTTGCGCGCGTCGGCCTCGCGCGCCTCGGCAGCGCTGCGACGACTGGAGAGCAGCACCACGCCGAGGACCGCGGCGACGGAGACGATGAGGCCCATGACGTAGAGCAGCGCGCTCCGCGGCGGCTTGTCGGGCTGAGGGGAGGGCGTGCTCACGTGGGCTCCAGGGCGTTCGACGCCGCGCCGTGCGACTCGCGCGCGAACTGCGCGTCGAGCTCGTGCGCACGCGGAGGCCTGGTGCGCAGCAGCGAGTACACCAGCGGGACGATGAAGAGGGTGACGAAGGTGGCGACCATCAAGCCGCCGATCACCGCGCGGCCGAGCGGCGCGTTCTGCTCGCCGCCCTCGCCGCCGCCGAGGGCCATGGGCAGCATGCCCAGCAGCATCGCCAGCGCGGTCATGAGCACCGGGCGCAGTCGGGTCATGCCCGCGGTCAGCGCGGCGGCGAGCGCGTCGGTCTTGCCGTCGAGGCGCGCCTCGTTGGCGTAACTCACGAGCAGAATCGAGTTCGACACGGCGATGCCCACCGCCATGATCGAGCCCATGAACGACTCGACGTTCAGCGTGGTGTGCGTCAGCGCCAGCATCCACAAGATGCCCACCAGCGCGCCGGGCACGGCCACGATGATGATGAACGGGTCGACCCACGACTGAAACAGCACCACCATCAGCAAGTACACCAGCGCGATGGCGAGCAGCAGGCCCGCGCCCAGGCTCTTGAACGAGCTGGTCATGCTCTCGCTCTGGCCGCGGATGGTGAGGTGCGTGGTCTTGGGCACGTTGGGCAGGCTGTCGATGGCGCGCTGGATGTCGGTGGTGACGGCGCCGAGGTCGCGGCCCTCGACCGACGCCTGCACGTCGATCACCCGCTGCACCGTGTAGTGGTTGATGAGCGCCATCTCCGACGTGGGCCGCAGCCGCGCCACGCTGCCCAGGTACTGGCTGGTGGCGGCGGTGCTCGCGGTGAGCGGCGCGGCGCCCGGCGTCTGCAAGAGCGGCTGCGTGCCCGAGGCGAGCGGGGTGGCCATCAGGTCATCGGTCGACGCGAGCTTGGGCTGCGGCGTCTGCACCGCCACCACGTAGTTCACGCTGTTCTTGGGGTTGAGCCAGAACGAGGGCTGCACCAGCGAGCTCGACGACAGCGAGGTGAGCAGGTTGTTGGCCACGTCCTTCTGAGCGATGCCCACTTGCGCGGCGCGCGCGCGGTCCACGTCGATCTGGAACGCGGGGTAGTCGAGCACCTGGGCGATGCGCACGTCGGTGGTGCCGGGGATCTCGCGGAGCTTGTCGCGCAGCACGCGCCCGAGCTCGAACGAGCCCTGCAAATCCGAGCCTTCAATCTGCACGTCGATGGGCGCCGAGAGGCCGAAGTTGAGCACCTGGCTCACGATGTCCGGCGACTGGAAGTAAATCGTGGACCCGGGGAACGCACGCGGGATCTCCTCGCGGATGCGCTGCATGTACTCCCGCGTCGGCTTGTGCTCGGGCTTGAGCGCCACCAGGATCTCCGCGTCCTGCGGGCCGATGTTGTCGGTGGGCACGAACGCCAGGTTGTAGAAGACCGGCGTGCCGATGTTGTCGTTGATGGTCTCGAGCTCGTCCGCGGGGATGATGGCGCGAATCTTGTCCTCGAGCTGCTGCACCAGTTCCTCCGTCTCCTGGATCCGCGTGCCGATCGGCGCGCGGAAGTGGAGCTTCATCTGGCCGGCGTCGACGGCAGGGAAGAAGTCGAGGCCCACCACCCGTGGCAGGAACGCGGTGGCGATGAGCACCACGAGCGCGCAGAGCATCACGAAGCCGCGGTGGTGCAGCACGGCGGCGAGCGCCCGGCCGTAGGCGCCGCGGAACCTCTCGAACGCGTCGTCGCGCCACTTGTTGAAGCCGCGCGGCTCGCCGTGGTGCTCGTGCTCCATGAGCATGCGCGCGAGCGTGGGCACCAGCGTCCGCGAGAGCAGGTACGAGGCCATCATGGAGATGACCACGCTCAGCGCGAGCGGCGTGAAGAGGAAGCGCGCGGGCCCCACCAGCAGCACCACGGGGAAGAACACGATGCAGATGGAGAGCGTGGCCGCGAGCGCGGGCACGGCGATCTGGTGCGCGCCGTCGAGGATGGCCACGGTGAGCGGCTTTCCCATCAAGCGGTTGCGGTGGATGTTCTCCACTTCGACGGTCGCGTCATCCACCAGCATGCCAATGGCGAGCGCCAGGCCACCCAGGGTCATGATGTTGAAGGTCTGCCCGCCGAGGAACAGGCCGAGCACGCCCACCAGGATCGCCAGGGGGATCGACGTCGACACCAGGATCACGCTGCGCCAGCTTCCCAGGAAGACCAGCACCATCAGCGAGACGAGGATCGACGCGATCACCGCCTCGCGCAGCACGTTCTTCACCGCCGCGCGCACGAAGACCGACTGATCGAAGTCGAGCTTGAGCACCATGCCCTGCGGCGCGCTCGCCTGGATTTGAGGGATGAGATCGCGCGTGGCATCGACCACGGCCAGCGTCGACGCGTCGGCGTGCTTGAGGATGGCGAGGTACGTGGCGCGCTTTCCATTCACGCGCACGATGTTGGTCTGGATGGCGAAGCCGTCGTGCACGAACGCCACGTCGCCGAGGTACACCGGCGCGCCGTTCACCACCTTCACGGGCATGTTGTTGAACTCTTCGACGGTGTCCGGGCTGGAGTTGAGCTTCACCGCGTATTCGGTCTCGCCGATGTCGGCCACACCTGCAGGCACGAGCACGTTCGACTGCAGCACCGCGTTCACCACGTCTTGCGGCGCGAGGCCCTTGGCCGCCACGCGCGCCGGATCGATGTCCACCATCACCTGGCGCGCCTTGCCGCCGTACGGCGCGGGGATGCTCATGCCCGGGATGGTGAACAGCCGCACGCGGATGAAGTTGAGCCCGTAGTCGAAGAGCTGCTGCTCCGAGAGGTTGTCGCTGGAGACGGTGAGCTGTGCCACGGGGACGTTGGACGCGTTGAAGCGCACCACGTTGGGCGGGGTGATGCCCGGCGGCATGATGCGGCTCGCGGTGGCCGACACGCTCGCGATCTGCGCGATGGCCGCGCCGATGTCGGCGCCGGGTTCGAAGTAGACCTTCAGCACGCCCACGCCGGAGATCGACTGGCTCTCGATGCGCGAGATGCCGTCGACGGTCGTCGAATAGGCGCGCTCGCTGATGAGCACCACCCGGCGCTCCATGTCCTCGGCGGAGAGGCCCGGGTAGTTCCACACCACGATGACCACGGGGATGTCGATGGCGGGGAAGATGTCCACGCGCATGCGACGCGCGGTGAGCGCGCCCATGATCAAGATGAGCAGCGACATCACCGCGATGGTGTAGGGGCGGCGAAGCGCGAGTCGGACGATCCACACGGAACGGCGTCTCCAGCATTTCCCCGAGCGCGGAATCTAATGGCGCGTCGGATTCTTCGCAGCGGAGTGTTGAGCGGGCTCCGCTGATTTCGTTCGGCGTCCCGCAGAACGAAGAGGTGCTACCCTCGATTCGCCCTCGCGTTAAGGAGCGACCGTGGAAGCTCCGCTGTTCTGGCTCGCGGCAGGGCTGGCCCTCAGAGCATGCGGCGGCTCGAGCGGAAGCTCGTCGTCGAGCAACGACGGCTCGGACCGCACC
This sequence comes from Deltaproteobacteria bacterium, assembly GCA_018266075.1. GTDB lineage: Bacteria > Myxococcota > Myxococcia > Myxococcales > SZAS-1 > SZAS-1. Next base: position 22,739 of record JAFEBB010000015.1, read on the forward strand.
GCCAGCCCCGATGCTTCGTTTTCGCGGGCGCGCTGAATTTGGACACCCTCAGCTCGTGCGCCTCGCCTGTGCCTGGCGGGGCCGCAAAGTGTCGCGGCCTGCGTCGAGCCGTTAGGATCGCCGCACGATGGCCAAGCGCAAGGTCGAGCTCATCTCGGTTGCGGGGCGCGAGGTCGAGCTCTCCAACCCCGACAAGGTCTACTTCCCGGTCGCGGGCTACACCAAGCGCGACCTGATGAACTATTACCTTTCGGTTTCAGAGCCGGCGCTGCGCGGCATCACCCAGCGCCCCATCGTGCTCAAGCGCTACGTCGACGGAGCGGATCAGCCGGCCTTCTACCAAAAGCGCGCGCCCGAGAAGCGCCCCGACTGGATCGAGACCACCGAGATCTCCTTTCCGTCCGGTCGCACCGCCGAAGAGGTCGTGATTCGGAACGCCGCGCAGCTCGCGTGGATCGTGAACCTCGGCTGCATCGACCTGCACCCGCACCCGGTGCGCGCCTACGACCTCGATCACCCCGACGAGCTCCGCGTGGACCTCGACCCCATGCCCGGCGTGCCCTGGAGCGACGTCTGCAAGGTCGCGCTCAAGGTGCGCGAGGTGCTGGGCGATCACGGGCTCATCGGCTGGCCGAAGACGTCGGGCTCGCGCGGCTTTCACATCTGGGTGCGCATCGAGCGGCGCTGGCCGTTTCAACAGGTGCGTCGCGCGGCGCTGGCGCTCGCGCGCGAGACCGAGCGCCGCCTGCCGGAGCTCACGACCTCCAAGTGGTGGAAGGAGGAGCGGCACGGCGTGTTCATCGACTACAACCAGAACGCCAAGGACCGCACCACCGCCGCCGCGTGGAGTGTGCGGCCCATGCCCGATGCGCGCGTCTCCATGCCGCTCACCTGGGACGAAGTGCCCACGTGCGATCCCGAGAAGTGGAACATCGAGACCGCGCCGAAGCGCTTCGCCGAGATGGGCGATCCGCACGCGGACATCGACAAGGTCGACGGCTCGCTCGACACGCTGCTCGAGCTCAGCGCCAAGCAGGAAGCCGAAGGGCAGGGCGACGCGCCGTGGCCGCCGCACTTTGCCAAGGGCGATGACGAAGCGCCGCGCGTGGCGCCGAGCCGCGCGAAGGGTCAGCGCAAGCCCAAGGTTCCGGTCATCACGATTTCGAAAGCGAAGTTGAAGGAAGACGCGTTCGCGGGACTCGAGCGCTGGAAAGAGAAGCATCCGGGCGTCGTCGAGAAGTTGCAGCCCGCGGACATACTCGTGGACACCATGCGGGGTCGCTCCTCGGCGTGGACGCGCATTCGCGTCAACCTGCAGCACGTGCCGGAAGAAGAGCGGCCCGCCGAGGTCGATCCGGATCCGGACTACGATCCGAAGGTGGAGTGGGGCGGCTGAGCGTCACTTGGGCTTGAAGATCTGCGCGAGCTCGTACGCGGGCGTGACCTCGAGCTGGTCGTAGCGGCAATCGGCGGGCTTCTTGTCGTCTCGCCAGCGGATGAACTGCGTGGCGTGCCGGAAGCGATCGCCCTCGAGGTGGTCATACGCGACCTCGACCACGCGCTCCACGCGCAGCGGCTCCCACGAGAGATCCTTGCCGCGGTTCCAGCGGCTCGTCGCCCCCGGGCGGCGCTGGCCATCACTCGGCTCTTCGCGCCACGCCTCCCAGGGGTGCCCCGCGAGCGCGTTCTCGCGAAGCGGCTCGAGCTCGGCCACCAGCTCCTTGCGGCGCGCGTCGGTGAACGCCGAGGTGATGCCCACGTGGTGCAGCCGGCCCTCGTCGTCGTAGAGGCCGAGCAAGAGCGAGCCGACCTTCGTTCCAGGCCCGTTCTTGTGCCAGCGAAAGCCGGCCACGGCGCAGTCGGCGGTGCGGCGGTGCTTCACCTTCACCATCGCGCGCTCGCCCGGCTCGTAGAGCGTCTCTTCTCGCTTGGCGATGACGCCGTCGAGCCCTGCGCCCTCGAAGCGCTTGAACCAATCCTCAGCCACCGCGCGATCGCGCGTGACGGGCGTGAGGTGAATCGGCGGCACGGCCTTCGCGAGCGCGCGCTCCAGCTTCTCGCGCCGCTCGGAGAGCCAGGTGTTCATCAGCGACTCGTCGTCGAGCGCGAGCAGGTCCCAGGCGACGAACGACGCCGGTGAGGTCTCCGCGAGCATCTTCACGCGGGACGCCGCGGGATGAATGCGAAGCAGCAGCGCAGGAAAGTCGAGCCCGCCGTCGCTCGCGATGACGATCTCGCCGTCGACGACGCAGCGCTGGGGCAAGCTCTGCTTCAGCGGCTCCACCAGCTCGGGGAAGTAGCGCTCCAGCGGCTTGAGATCGCGGCTCTGGATGAAGACCTCGTCGCCGTCGCGGAAGACGATGGCGCGAAAGCCGTCCCACTTGGGCTCGAAGAGCCAGCCTTCGCCCTCGGGCAGGCCGTCGGCGGCCTTGGCCAGCATCGGCTCGATGGGCGGTGTCACCGGGAGCTTCATGGCAGCGACGATACCGCGACCGAGCTTGCCGCCTCGCGCGGACTTCACCCATGCTGGAGTCCGTTCACTCCCCAAAGGCCCGCCAATGTCCCGATCACTCGTGTTGGTCCTCGCCTGCGCCGCGCTGATTGGCTGCGGAAGCAGCACCAGCGGGAGCTCCGGAAGCTCGGGCAGCGTGGGCGCCTCGGGCTCGAGCGGCACGCACGGCAGCACCGGCGGCGGATCGAACACCACGACCACCTCGACGGGCACGACGACCGGCGGCACGAACGGGTCGACGGGCGCGACCACGACGACGTCCACGTCGAGCTCCACGACGACCGGCGGCACCTCCGGCGCGACCACGGGAGGCCCCTGGACGGCAGGAAACCCCGACGGCTCGTGCAGCGCGGGCGTGCCCGCGGGCGGAAATCCAGTGGACACGTCCAATCCCACGACGGTGGTGGGCACCGGCGACGCGGCGAGCTGCACCTTCGCCGCCCTCTCGGCCGCCGTCGCGCAGGGCGGCATCATCACCTTCAACTGCGGCAGCGCGCCGGTGACCATCGCCGTCACGGCCACGCTCAACGTTCCCTACGATCGCGACACCGTCATCGACGGCGCCCAGAAGATCACCCTCGACGGCCAGGGCAGCGTGCAGATCCTGAACTTCAACAGCCCCGACTTTCAGCACAACGAGCACCGGCTCACGGTGCAGCACCTCGCGTTCGCGAACGCGCGCACGAACCCGACGCAGGCGATTCCCACCGCGCCGCCGCCGTGCTCGCAGGGCTGGGACGACGGCGAGGGCGGCGCCATCTACATGCGCGACGGCAACCTCACGGTCATCGACTGCATCTTCACCACCAACCACGCCGCCCCGCTCGGCCCCGACACCGGCGGCGGTGCCATCTACGTGCTCGGCAGCAAGCACGGCATGCTCATCGTGGGCTCGACGTTCAAGAGCAACGACGCGGCGAACGCGGGCGCGGTGGGCGGGCTCTTCTGCGAGGAGGACATCTACAACAGCCTCTTCGACAGCAACTCCGCCATCGGCAACGGCGCCAACAACGACGACGCCAGCCAGTGCTCCGTCATCAACAACGGGCAGAACGAGATCGGCTCGGGCGGCAACGGCGGCGCCATCTACAGCGACGGCAACTCCGTGGACATCAACCTCTGCGGCGACGAGATCACCAACAACCACGCGGGCCAGGGCGCGTTTGGCGGCGGCCTCTTCTTCACTAGCAACAACATGGCCGGCAACCTCACCATCGCCGACTGCACCATCACCGGGAACACCGGCGGTCACTGGACGAACTCGAACTCAGGCGTCAGCGACCTTGGCAGCGCCGTGGGCACCAACTGCAACAGCATCACCGTGACCAACTCCACGATCCAGCCGTGACGGGCGCCTAACGCGCGTCCGGCTCGCCCACCTCGAGCGGCAGCCGGCCTTCGCGATCCGCTTCGGCGGCCCAGAGCGCGAGCACGAACGGCAGGAACGGCGGGTCGGCCTGGGCGGCGATGCCGTCGAAGTGGAAGCGCTTCCAGCCGTCGAGGGCCTGGTGGTCCGGGTACACCACGCGCACCGGAAGCCCAAAGAGCGTGCCCTTCGCGTACCAGCGGTCCTTGTGGTGCACCACCACGAGCTGCGAGCCCGGCCCGCGAAGCCGCGTCGCCGGCTCACCGAGGATGCTGTCCGGGTGCGCCTCGAGCTCCACCGCCTTCTCCCCGACCTTGCCCAGCCAGCTCCCGGTGCGATCGCGCGCGAGGGAGACGGAGCTGCTGAAGACCGAGGTCTCGGTGAAGGTCGCCGAGCCGAGCTGGGTGCGCACGTGGCCCACGCCGGCTGGCACGGGCGCGGCGACCAGGAGGAGCGCGAGGAGCGGCGTCATGCTCCGAAGCTAGCACGCCAGGCGTTCGTCCCATCGAGCGCGCGTTCACCTGGCGTGTGGGGTCCCTGCACGGCGCTTCAAAGTCCTTGCCGCGTGCTAGCTTCCGCACGCGATGAAAGTCCGCTTCGACTCTCTGCCGGTGGCCGCCATGCTCGCGGCCGACGATCGGGTCATCGCCGTCAACAAGCCCTTCGAGAACCTGGTGGGCGTGAGCGCCGCCGAGCTGGTGGGCAAGACCGCGCAAGAGGTCATCCAGCGCTTCATCCCCGCCTCCGACCTGCCGCTCGTGTACCAGATGGTGATGGGCGTGCGAGAAGGCTCGACGCCCGTCGGCGATCTCTGGTGCCGCATCATCGACGGCCAGGGCCGCGGGCGCGCGGTGCGCATCGTGTGGCAGCCCAAGGGCGAGGACGAAGCCGCCGCGGTCTACCTGCTCGAGGCCGACGACAGCGACACCACCCGCGTCACCGCCGAGGCGCTCGCGCGCGCCGGCGGCGACCTGGTGGGCTGCAAGGACGAGCAGGAGGTGCTCGAGCACGCCGTGGCCGCGGTGGCCGCGCGCGGCTTCACCACCACCGCGCTCCTCTTGCGCGAGGGTGACCCTCTGCTCGCGTACGGCCCCTCTCGCGCGGCGGGGGCGTTGGGTGTGCCCACCTCCTCGCCGGACGCGCGCATCCAGGCCCGGCCTCCGCGCGAGGTGCTGGCCTTGTTCAACCCGCGCTTTCACGAGCGGCGGGCGGCGTATTTCCAGAACGGCAAGCGCCTCGTGGACGGGGCGTTCTCCGAGGTCGTGGCCGACAACCTCAAGCGCATGCTCCCCGGCCAGCGCATGGTGCAGGCGCCGCTCTTCGTGGACAACCAGCCCTACGGCGCGCTGGTGGTCACCAGCGACGCGCTCACGCCTTCGCTCGCCGGCACGCTGGAGATGTTCGCGGAGCTGGTCGCCCGCGCCATCGAGAGCGTGCGCGCGCGGGCGAGCGCGTTGGCCCGGCTTCGCGAGCTCGAGCAGCTCCAGAACGCGCTGGTGCAGCGCGAAAGGCTCGCGGCCCTGGGCGAGGCCGCCGCGGTCATGGCCCACGAGGTGCGAAACCCGATCTCCGCGATCCTGAACGCGATGGTGCTGCTGCGCCGCGCGCCCGAGGGCGAGCACGCGCCCAAGCTCTTCGAGGTCATCGCCGAGGAGTCGGCGCGGCTGGAGCGCGTGGTGCGCGACCTGCTGGATCTCGGTCGGCCGCTCTCGCCGAGCCGTCGTTCGGTGGCGCCGCGTGCGTGCGTGGAGGAGAGCCTGCGCGTGATTGCCCAGCGCGAGCTGGGGCGGGTGGAGATCCGCTTCGTGAACCAGGGGCCGGACATCACCATCCAGGTCGATCCCCATCTCCTCGAGATGGCGCTGGTGAACGTGATCACCAACGCCGTGCAGGCCTCTCCCCCGGGCGCCGAAGTGGAGGTCTCGGTCGAGGCGCGCGATGGACAGTGCTTCATCTGCGTGGACGACGCGGGGCCGGGCTTCGGGGCTGCCGACGTGGAGCGCCTCTTCCAGCCGTTCTTCACCACCCGGCCCACCGGCACCGGGATCGGGCTCGCGGTGGTGCGTCGCGCGGTGGAGGCCAACCTCGGGACGATCAGCCTCTGTGCGAGCGCCTCGGGCGGCGCGCGGGTGTGCCTGGCGTTCCCGCTCGAGGACCGGGAGGCCGTGGCCCAGGGCAGCGCTTGAGTGGACGGCTGTTCCGGGCGACGTGGGGGCTCGTCGAGGTGAGGCGAAGACCCGAGCGCGCGGGCGCAGCGAGGCGAGGACCGACTCGACCGACTTCTGGGGTCAGTCCTCTTCCTCTTGCTCGATGGCGCGCAGGGCTTCCTCGAGCGCCGGCGCCAGCGCCTCGGCCTTGACGCGCTGGGGCAGCACCCGGACGGCCTCCTTCACCTCGTCGAGGTGCGACCACAGCACCGCCGTCTCCAGCGCGAGCCGCAGGTTCTCCGGCTCCGTTTCGCTGTCGAGCATGTCGAGGACCGTCATGGCCGAGAGCTCGAGCTCCTCTTGATCGAGCAGCGCCTTCGCGATCTTGCGGCGCGCCTCCGCGTCTTCGATGCCCAGCACGGCGCCACGGAGGTCGTCGTGGGTCGCCTCAGCGGCCTCGGCCACCTGCATGGGATCGCCCTGGAAGGGTTGGAGCTCCGGGAAGGTCTCCTCGACCTTCAACGTGTCGAGCATGAAGTTGGCCTCGACGTGACTTGGCCGGAGCTTCTTCGCCCGGGCAAAGCAGCGCAAGGCGAGCTCGAGGAGCGGCAGGTCGCGGATGGCCCGCGCGCGATTCGCGGCCATGGTGCCGAGCTGAAACCAGGGCTCCGCGTCCGTGCCCGTCCGCTTCAAGCGGAAGGCCTGGAGCCAGATCGCCGCGGGCCAATGACTGTGCTTGAGCAGCACCCAGACGGCGCGATCCAGGACCACGTCGAGGTTCTGGTCGTCGGGCACGTGCGCCTCCGGGGAGGATCATAGCTCCGGCACCCGGCGCCGGGCCTGCCGCGAGGTTCCGAAATTCAAACGGAACTCCCCCCAGCGGAGGAACCCTCTTGGGGCGAGAAGGGCTGGCGCAGTCTCGAGAACATCGCAGTCTGGTATTCCTTGATCCATCCGACAGAGGTTGTCGGCTCGGGCCTGAGAATCTCGAGGCGCCGTGGGGGCACTTCGAGGTGAGTCGAAGACCCGAACGCTCGGGGGAGCGTGTCGAAGATGCGCGTCCGGGGGGACGAGCAGATCGATTTGGTGTCGCGGCTCGCGGGGCGGAACGCGCGGCCGGTGTGGCACGTCGCGTCCGATGGGCGGCTGCGCGCCCTGAACGCGGCCGCGGACGCCATGGAGCCGGCCCGCGTGGCCCGGCTCGCGCGCGCGATCGCCGCGGAGGGAGTGAACGGCGCGCTGAAGGTGGAGGAGGGCGTCGAGGCGCTGGGTCCGGACGCGCGGGGCGACCACCTGATGGTCTTCGGGGAAGAGGTGAGCCTCGTGGAGCGCGCCCTGGCCGAGGCGCGCCGGTTGTGGAGACTCTCGCCGCGGCAGTGCGACGTGCTCCGCGAGGTGATCGAGGGATGCGGGCCGAGGGAGATTGGTCAGCGGCTGAGGATCAAATGGGACACGGCTCGGAAACACGTGCAGGCGCTGCTGAACAAGTCGGGCTGCTCGACGAGGGCCGAGATGTTGGGGAAGTTGTTGAAGATGGGGTAGGGAAAACTGAATGTGGATGAAGCGTCCGCTGAAGCCATCACGCCAGGCGATTCCTCTGAATCGCCCTGTTGGTTTCGTCGTGGTGACTCTCGCGCTTGTGGCTTGCTCACGCGCGAAACTGCCGAAGCTCATTCCTCGAGATGAATACCGCGGCGTCCGCACGTCCGAACGGCTTTGGCTCGATCCCGATGGCGGCTATCGGTATCGATGCGGCACCGGGTTGCCGGAGAGTCATGGAGCTTGGGAAGAGCACATCGATCAGCGTGAAGCGCTCGTCACGCTCAGGGATGTTTCTCCATGCCCCGATGGGATCGCGCGTACCGGAGGGCCATGGGGCCTACAGGGTGAAAAGCTATCGATACTTGGACTCGCCGCCGAGCAAACCAGGCCGGGCTCCGTGCGTCTGACGCTGGGAGACGACGTGCTGTTTGAGGAAATAGCACAGTCTATTCGCTGAGGCGGAGTGAGCAGACCCGAGTCTTCAAACTTCGACGACGCACTCGATCCATCTGGCAGAGCGAGTGAAATTCCCCCGCGCTTGCCAAACCCTCCACTCGCCACCCACCCCCCCATTTGCGGGATAGCCGTCTCTTCTACAAATCGCCGAGCCTCTCCGGGTCACACCGGGGCGGGAATTGCTCGCTCCGTCCTCTCACGGAAGGAGCCCTTCATGTCTCGCAGCAATTCGCCGTCCTCCTCGGCCCACGCCGGCGCCCCCAAGACCGTCGACGAGGCCCTCGGGCCGCTCACCCAGAAGGCCGTCGACGACGCCGCCGACGCCCTCAACAAGAAGTTCCTCGCCGAGGCCCGCGGCATCGGCGTCGGGTTGGCCACGCTGCTCATCGGCCCCAACGACAAGCAGGACCAAGCGGTGTTGGACCTCCTCGCCGAGGCGAACGTGGGCAAGGGCGACCTCCAGCAGCTCGTCTCCCTGGGCGGCGCGCTCATCACCGCCGCGGCGGATCGCGACGCCGCCGAGGCCGCCGCCAAGGCCGCCACCCTCAAGCTCGAAGCCGCGCGCACCAAGCTCCACGACGCCAGCACCAGCTTCTCCAACCTCGCCCGGGCGAAGCTGGGGGCCCAGTCGTCGGCCCTGGACAAGTTCGGGATCAAGTCCATCGGCGGACGCAAGGGCATGAAGCGGGCCCCGAAGAAGGGCGGATCGGGGTCGAACAGCTCCGGCTCCACCCCGAACGACGCGGGCTCGACCCCGAAGAGCTGAGGGAGCGTCCGAAACGTCTTGGCCGCCGCTGAAACGTTTTGGAGCGGCGCCGAAACGTTTCGGAGGTCGCCCGAAACGTCTTGGACCGTGCCGAAGACGTCTTCGAAGCCGCTGAAACGTTTTGGGACGGCGCCGAAACGTCTTGGAGGTCGCCCGAAACGTCTTGGACGCTGCCGAAGACGTTTTCGAAGGCGCAAAGACGTCTCGGAGCTCGCCCAAGGCGTTTCGGACCCTGGCCGAGACGTTTCGGAGGGCGCTCAAACGTTTCGGACGGCGCCCACCGCGCCCCAGCACGAGCGCGTGGCGCGGGCGAGAGCGCGCGCACGCGCGGAATCACGCCTCGAACCTCCGAATCCACGTCCTGTAGGATGGCCCCAGGAGGCGTCCCATGAAGGTTGGTTCCTCGCCCACGCAGCCCCCGAAACCTGTCGCCGCCGCCGAGCCCAAGGCGCTCACCGCCGCGCGCAGCAAGCTCACCGCGCTCGCGACCACGGCTGCGGCGAAGACCATCGTGGCCCAGTCGCAGTCCGCGCAGCCGCAGGCGCCGGTGACGGTGCAGCACCCGCTCCTGAAGCAGTTCGGCGACGCGCTCGGGATGGGACTGGGCGTCATCGTCACCGAGGCGCTGGCGCTCGTGCCGAGCTGGAACACGCCGGTGCTCGGCGCCGACGGCAAGCCGGTGAACGACGTCCCCGGGGCCACGCGCATCGGCAACCACGACATCCTCAAGCGGCACGAAGAGGTGGTCGGACCGCAGGTCGCCGCGCTGGTGCAGAAGATGCCCCCGGGCGCCGTCCACGATCTGCTCGCAGGCTTCGCCGAGGGCGCCACCGCCGCGCCCGGGACGTCGTACCGCCTCGAGTCGAAGATCGAGGACAGCTTCGAGAAATGATCGAGCCGCCGCGCGTCCCGCCGGGTCAGCTCGTGATCCGCTTCGGGCTCGAGGTGGGCACGCTCGTCGCCGTGGGCGCGCTCGCGGCGCACCTCGCGCATCAAGTCCTCGGCGGTTCGGATGGCCAGGCGCGCTTCGGCGTGCCGCTCGGGGCGATCTGGATCTTTGCCTGGCTCGCGGCGCTCCTCGCCGCGGGGCTGCTCGCGGTGCTGTGGACGGTGTTCGCGGTGCTGGGCGATCCCAGCCGCTCCGGTCGCGCGCCGGTGCCCGTGCCCGGCTGGTTCCGACTCGGGCTCGAGCTCGCCATCTTCGCCGCGGGCGCGCTCTCACTGGCGGTGCTGGGCGAGCGCTGGCTGCTGGCGATCGACCTCCTGGCGCTCGTCGTCCACCACGCGGGGACGCTGCCGCGGCTGCGCTGGCTGCTGCGTCAGCCCTGAAAGTTCTCTCCAGTCGGCTTCGACCAAGGCTGGCCCCGTCCGGGCGACCTCGCGACGCTCGGAGAACGCCCGATTTTGGATGATGATACGAGCCATGAAGGACGCGCTCTCTCCCCAAGACGTGGTTCCTGCGCTGCGCGCGGATCTCGAGCTCGGCGATCCCGTGCCGGGTCGCGGCGAGGGCGACATCCGGCTCTCCCATCCGCAGACGGGCAAGGCGCTGGTGCTCAAAGGGGTGGAGGTGTCGGTGGCGCGCATGCTCGACGGCCGCCGCACGGCCGACGACGTCATCAACGCCGCCGCGAAGATCGGCATCCCCATGAAGCTGCAGGGGCTGAACGGCTTCATCCACAAGCTCGAGCGCGAAGGGCTGCTGGTCGAGGCGCCCGCGCCGCGGCCCGACGGCATCAGCACCTGGGAGCCGCGCGCCGAGTGGAGCGTGGAGGTGCGCACGTTGTTCCAGGCCGCGCTGCGTGCGGCCCGCGCCGAAGACTTCGCCTCCGCGCGCTCGAGGCTCGAGCAGCTCCTGGCGATCTCGCCGGACACCGCGGAGGCCAAGGGGCTCCTCCAGTGGGTGATGCAGCGGCTCTTCCCTGACGTGCACGCCGACGGGCCCCAACAAAAGTTCAGCGACTTCTTCGCCGAGGTGGAGCGCTCCTGGTTCGCCGAGGGCGAGCGGCGCTCCGAGGCGAACGCGAATGCCAGCGTCGAGCCCACCGACGTGGATCTCTCCGACGTCGACGGCTTCACCGTGCACACCTCGGGCGGTCCGGGAAAAGGCCTGCTCGTCGGCGTCGGCGCGATGGTGCTGCTGGGCGTGATGCTCTTTCCCTTGCCGCACACGGCCACGACCACCTTCCAGCTCGCGCCGCGCTCGGTGACGCCGGTGACCATCGCGCACCCGGGCACGCTGGCCACGCTGTCCGTGGGCGTGGGCCAGTGGGTGGCCAAGGGCGCGGTGCTCGCGAGCTGGGACACCGCCGCGGCCAAGCAGACCGCGGCCACGCTGGAGGCCAAGCTCACCGCCGCGAGCAAGGGCGGCAAGCCCAGCGCCGCGCAGCTCAAGCAGCTCCCCAAGGCGAAGGCCAAGCTCGCGAAGGCGAAGCTCATGGCCAAGGTGGCGACGTCGAAGGCCGACAAGCTCAAGGCCAAGCTCAAGGGCAAGAGCAACGCCGCGCTGGTGAAGCTCCAGAAGAGCCAGGCCGCTGCCGAGGCGGCGGTCGCGTCGGCGCAGAAGGAGGTCGATTCGCTCTCCGGTCAGGGCGCGTCCGCGCCGGCCGATGTGGCTTCGATGACCGCCGCCCTCGCGCTCGCGAAGACCCAGTCCACCGAGCCGCCGCTCACCGCGCCCGCCGACGGCACGGTGCTCGATCTCACCGCCAAGGCAGGCCAGGCGCTCGCGGCCGGCGCGACGTTCGCCAAGCTCGAGGACTCGCACACGCTCAAGGTCACCATCGACGTTCCCAAGGGCGAAGAGCTGGCGGTGGGCTCGACGGTGCAGCTGGATCTGCCGTCGCCGGTCAAGGTGACCATCGACAAGGTCGACGGCGCCACGGCCGAGGCCGAGCTGCCGAACCCCAACGGCGCGCTCAAGTCGGGCACGAAGGGTTCGGCGAGCTTTTCGGGGAGCTCGAAGTCGCTGCTCGGGCGGCTGTAGCGTCCGCGTCAGACCCCGCATCAAATCTCCTCGAGGGCTGCTTCTCCGCGGGCGCGGCCGAGGCTGCACCGGGCCGAATCAATAGCCTGGCGGAGGCGGCGGCTGAGGCGGAGGGGGCGGCGGCTGTCCCGCGGGAATCCACTGGCCGGGGATCAACTTCCACGTTCCGTCGGGCTGCTGAACCCAACGCGACGGCAACCAGGCGTCGCCCGGACGCGCCGGGACCCACTGCCCTTCGATCCAGACCCAGTTGCCGTTTTGTAGTGTCCAGTACCCGGGCTGCCAGACGTACCCCGGTCGTGGCGGTGGCGCGTACACCACGCGCGGGGGCGGCGGGGCGGTGGCGCTGACGATGACCGCAGTGGCCGCAGCCGCGCCGCAGAGGCAGGGAAGGAAGAACGCGCCTCGGTAGCAACCACCGAGCAGCGAGAGCATCACCCAGACGACCCCGCGCACGAGGCGAATGCGCTTGTCGCCCCCCCGCCCGGCGAACGGCCTTTGCCGCGCGGGTTCCGCCGAATGGGCTCGAGCTGCCTCGTTCGATGCGGCGTTGGGCATGGCGGTTCCCAGGTGGAGAAGAGAGGGATCCACTTTCGTGGCTTCACACCTGGATGGTGCAAACCCGCGGCCGGCCGCCGTGAGCGAGCGCCTCGACCGGCCGCTTTTCTTCTCGGCTGGCGGGCAAGGGGCCGGGCGGCTGCGCAGGCCGCCCGCGATCGCCTGCTCGACACGCGCCCGACGGGCGCGCGAGCTTCTCGGGAGCCCGAACGTCGTTGCTGCGGCTGGCTGTAGGCGCTCCGCCCCTCGATTTCGCGCGGCGCGAACGGGGCCTCGTTCCGACCTGAGCGGGTGGGGCGACTACTCCTTCTTCGTCAACTTGTCGCGGAACACATCGCCGAGCGTGGTCTTCACGTCGTTCTGCTGCATGTGCTTGCGGTACTCCTCGGGGCTGATGGCCGTCATGGCCTTCACCGAGAAGCCCACCTTGCGGCGGCCGACATCGAGCTCGATCACCTGAACCTCGAGCTCCTGGCCCACGCGCACCACGTTGGCCACGCGGTCCACGTGCTCCTCGCTGAGCTCGCTCACGTGGATGAGGCCCTCGATGCCGGGCGCCGCCTCGAGGAACGCGCCGAAGTCCACCACGCGCGTCACGCGGGCCTTGAGCTTGCTGCCCACCGGGTGCTCCGCGGCGAAGGTCTTCCACGGGCTGGGCTGGAGCTGCTTGATGCTCAGCCCGATGCGCTGATCCTCGGTGTCCACCTTCACCACGAGGGCGTCGACCTCCTGGCCCTCTTTGTAGAGCTCGTTCGGGTGGTTGACCTTGCCGTTCCAGGTCAGCTCGCTCACGTGCACCAGGCCGTCGATGCCGTCCTCGAGGCCCACGAAGAGGCCGAACTCGGTGATGCGGCGGATGGTGCCGTGCACCGTGCTGCCCTCGGGGTACTTCTCCGCGAGGACGGTCCACGGGTTCGCCTGGAGCGCCTTCATCGAGAGCGAGAGCCGGTGGTGCTCCTGGTCCACCTGAAGGACCTGGGCCTTCACCTTCTCGCCCTCCTTGAGCACGTCGGAGGGGTGCTTCACCTTCTGCGCCCACGACATCTCGGACACGTGGATCATCCCCTGCACGCCGGGCGCGAGCTCCACGAACGCGCCGAACTCCGCGAAGCCGGAGACGGTGCCTTCCACGGTCGCGCCGGCGGGGAAGCGCTCCGCCACGTGCGCCCAGGGGTTTTCCTGAAGCTGGCGCAGGCCGAGGCCGATCTTGCCGGCGTCGGCGTCGACCTTGAGCACCTGGACCTGGAGCTCCTGGCCCACCTTGACGACTTCGCGCGGGTGGTTGATGTGCGTCCAGCTCATCTGGCTCACGTGCAACAGGCCGTCGACGCCGCCGCCGAGATCCACGAACGCGCCGTAGTCTGCCACGGACTTCACCGTGCCGGTGAGGACCGCGCCTTCCTTCACGCGCTCGAGGGTGGCGGCGCGCTTGGCCTCGTCCTCCTGCTTGGAGAGCGCCTTGCGCGAGAGGGTGATGCGCATCTTCTCCGGCTTGAACTCGGTGATCTCGAAGTTGAACGTCTGGCCGACGATCGAGTCGGGCCGCTCGAGGCGGCGCGCGCTGGCCTGGTTGCTGGGGAGGAACGCGGGCAGGCCGATGTCCACGTGGTAGCCCTTGCCGTCGCGGGAGAGCACGGTGCCCTCCACCGGGCCACCCTGCTCGCAGATGCCGACCAGCTCCTCGAAGCGGCGCAGCTTCTGGGCCTTGTCCTTGGAGAGGATGACGTCCTTGGCGTCGTCGGCGAGCCACTCCACCCAGACCTCGAACTTGTCGCCCACCTTCACGCTGGGCTTGCCGTTCGCCTTGGGGAACTCGTCGAGGGGAACGCCGGCCTCCGCTTTCCAGCCGAACGAGACGACTGCCGCGTTGGCGTCGACGCGCACCACCGTCGCGGGGACGATGCTGCCCTCGAGGGTCGGCGAGGTGGTGGGGGTGGTCGGGGTGTCGCTCACGTGAAGCCTCTTCGGTTGGCGGTGCCGAGGGATAACCCGGCGATTGGGCCGCGCAACCTACCTCAAGTCCGCCCGCAAAATCGACGCCGGCCGCCACCCGCACGAAAGCCCGCTCTCTCGTCGCGGGGCCTGGCGGCGGGGCGGAGCGCAGCGCCCCAGAAAGTCAGCCACCCGGGCGGCGGCGGCGGGTAGACTGTCGCCGAAATTCAAGGCTGCGGGTGGGGGCCCGTTTCCCACGCAGGCAAAGGCGACATGAACCCGCACCTCGGGATGCTCCTGCACGTGCTCGCGTTCTCGTTCTGGTCCAGCTTCTGGCCCAGGCGGTTCGTGAAGGCGCGCCTGGAACCCGTGACAGGCTGGGTCGCGTACCGCTTCTTCTACGTGGTGGGGACGGTGTTCCTGCTGGGCGCGTCGGTGGTGTACCTGGCGCAGCGCAGCCCCGACGGCATCGTGCTCTGGGACCTCCACAGCCGCGCGTGGTTCCGGCCGATGATCGAGGTGCTGTTCGGCCTGTGCGTGTTCTTCCTCTACGCCGCCGTGCCCATGGGGCCGTCGTTCTTCGGGCTGGCCAAACCGCCGCCGAAGTTCTTCGTACTCCAGAGCGGCATCTATCGAATCACCCGGCACCCGCTCTACGTGGCCGTGTTCCTGATGCTGGTCGCGAAGCTGCTCGTGTTCGGCACGACGGTGGCGCTGATCTGGTCGGCGGGGCTCTTCGCGTACAACGTGCTCGGGGCCATGTTCCTGGAGACGCCGAGCGCCCGAAAGCACTTCGGGCCCGAGTTCGACGAGTACCGGGCGCGCGTGCACTGGTTCCCGTTTCTGTCGATCCTTCGCGGCAAGGAGAAGCTCGTGCCGAGCGAGTTCTCGGGTCGCGGGCTGGCGGTGCTCGCAGGGATGTATCTCGCGCTGCTCGTGGGACATCCGCTGCTGGTGCGGCTCACGTACGGGCTTCCACGCCTGGGCAACGTGAGCCAGTGGGTCGCGGACCATCGATCGGGTCGGACCTCGCCCGAGCAGTCCGAGATGTCCGCCGCCGAGGCGCCGAGTCGCCCGGTGGTCGAGGCGCCGCGGTCTGCGGTGGCGCGGTCGGCGACGCTCGACGTGCAGACCGTCGCGCGCGAGTGAAGACCCCATCGTCAGCGCCGGAGCTCGCGGCGGTCAGCGATGAGGTTTGTGCGATCGCGACCGCGCTCCCCAAGAACCTGCGCTTCGGGACGATGACCTGGACGTATCCGGGTTGGATCGGTCCGCTCTATGCGACGGGAACGAGCCCGAAGCAGCTGGTGAGCCAGGCGCTGCCGGCGTACGCGCGGCATCCGCTCTTTCGAGCGGTGGAGTTCGAGCGGACGTTCCACGCGCGCATGTCGGCTGCGGACTTCGCGACGTTCGCGGCGCAGGTGCCCGACGACTTCCGATTCAGCGCCAAGGCCCATCAAGACTGCACGTTGCCCGTCTTGCCTCGACGCGGTCCGAACAAGCGCTTCCTCGATGCGTCGTACGCAGCGGATCAAGTCGTGGCGCCGTTCGTCGAGGGCCTGGGCGACAAGGCGGGTCCGCTCGTGTTCCAGTTCCGGCCGATGACGATCGACGCGCCGGAGCGCTTTCCTGAGCGGCTTCACGACTTCTTGCGAAAGCTGCCGCGCGGGCCGCGCTACGCGGTCGAGCTCCGGAATCCGGAGCTTCTGAGCGACGCCTACGGCGAGGCGCTGGTCGATTCTGGCGCACTCCATTGCTACGCCGCGTGGGGAACGATGCCCGGCGTCCGCGAGCAGCTGTCGCAATTGCCCGAAGCCACGCGGAGCACGCTCGTCATCCGTTGGCTTACCCGTCCCGGCGACTCGGACGACGCCGCGAGCGACCGGTACGATCCGTTCGACAAGCTCGTCGAGCCGGATGAAGCGACGCGCGCCGCGCTCGCGAGCGTCCTCGCCGAGGCCGCCCGCGACGGACGCGAGACCTACGCCATCGCCAGCAACAAGGCCGAAGGCTGCGCGCCCTTGAGCGCGATCGCGCTCGCGAAGCAGGTCGTGGAGATTTCGAGCACCCGGGATTCTGCGTGATGCTAGGTTTTTCGCGCAGGGCTTCGTGGCGGGGAACGTGATGCGTCGGTGGCTTGGTCTCATCGCAGCGTGCGTGCTCTCGCTCGGCGTCGCGCGGGTCGCGGCCGCGTACCAGGACGAGGGCCACCTCTTCACCACCGCGGGCGTGGTCTACCTCTCGGCACCCAAGCCGCAATCGACAACGATGCCTGCCGTGTACGCGCCGGGTGCGCCACTCGCCGCGGACCTCGCCAAGAACCCCGACGCGCTGCGAATCATCGTCCTCTGCTCGCAGCTGCCGGATCAAACGCTCGAGTACGACGCCGTCCAGGTGGTGCGGCACAGCTTCGGGCTGGGCACGCCGGCGGGCGGAAATTGGCTGCGCTGGGTGCAGCAGGATCTGCACGCGCTCACCGGCGGGAGTCGGCAGTCGATTCGCAACGCAGGCGCGGAGATCGTGAGGCAAGCGCACCATGCGGCGCTGAGCGGGAAGGGCGACTTTGCCGACTTCTGCGCCGTGGGCTTCGGCATCCACTTCCTCGGCGACGCATACGCGCACTATCCCTTCGACGACGCCGGCCACATGTACGCGAGCCCGCTCGGTCACGCGCGTGACGGCCACCAGCCGGATCTGCCCGCGTACCATTCGAGCGTCGCGGTGGGGAACTGGGCCGACTACGTGGCCGCGCTGAGCGGCGCGCTCGAACTGCCGCCGTGCACGGCGACCTCGAGCTGTCCGACTGCAGTCGCTGATCTCGAGACGCAGTTCGCGGCGGCCGTGACCTCACATCAACTGGCCACCGACACGTGGGGCGAGTTCCAGGATTGGCGTCACGACCGCACTGAAGACTGGGGCCAGCAAGCCGAACGCACTGCGATCAACGGCGTGCTCGCGAAATGGGCATCGCCGAATCCTCAGCCGCCGACGAAGGTTCCCGACGCGACCGGCGGACCTCTCTCGTCGAACCAGCCGTGCGATGCGTACCTCAAGTCTGCGATCGCTGAGCCGAACGGATTTGCGTTGGCAGCTGCGCCGAGCGCTGGAACGTGCGCCATCGTGTGGCAGCGCTACGCCGCCATCGCCGGGCCCGTGCTGTCGCGCGCGCCGGCCGACGCCTTCGCCAACGCCGCTGATCAGGCCAACGTCCAGCCCGACGCCGCCGGATATCCCCCATGACCGCTGAGACGCCCACTTCCGCCGGCCGCCCGATTCACGGCAAGCACTTCCACCACCGCGTGCACCGTCGCGTGTTCTGGACGCTCACCGGCAGCGCCATCGCCGCGCCGCTGCTCTTCGTGGCCTGGTTCTACTTCCGCATGGCGGCGTGCTGGAGCCCGCGCGTGGGCGACGGCTTCGTGGTCTGGATGTGCCCGAACCTCGGACCCGCGTTCGTCTTCGTGTTGGCGGCGATGGTGCTCGGATTGCTCTCGGTGGCCTCGGCGGTGGTGCGCGCGGGCGAAGAGGACAAGAAGGCGACGCGCGCATGGCTCGCGATGGGCAAGCACCGCGAGCACTATCGGCATGGGATGCAGCTGCTCGAGCCCGCGACGCAGGCGCTCGTGGGCGGATTGCTGCTCGCCGTACCGGGGTTGGTGGCGCTGTTCGTGCTCGTGGTGGTGATGGCGCCGAGGGTGTTGGGCTGAAGCTCCGGTCAGCGGCCCTGGCCGAGGAGCTTCTCGCGCCGCGCGAGGCTCGCCTTCGGCCACTCCTTGTGGCGGTCGTAGTAGACCTCGAACGCGCGAGCGCTCTTGGGCAGCTTTACCCAGGGGACCTTGGAGCGCGTGAAGATGTGCACGTCGGGCTGGATGGCGTGCGGTTCGTCCAGCGTGGCGACGCGCACGAAGAGCATCACCTTGCGACGCGCGTAGTCGCTCCAGAGCGCCACCTTGCACTCGCGGCATCGGTAGATGTCGTGCGGATACTCGCTCAGCGTGGGCATGGCGATGGCCTCCAGCTTCGCCTTGCCCTTCGTGACACGCACCCGGCTCGCTTCGATGAGCGCGTTGATCGCGAAGGCACTGCCCGTCTGCTTCTGACAGAGCAGGCAGTGACAGCAGTGAACGAACAAGGGCGCAGAGGTGAGCCGGTAGGTCACGGCGCCGCAGGCACAGGATCCGGTTCGCGAGGCCATTCGTCTCCCTTTGAAAGCGCGGACTCTAGCTGTCAGGAGCGCACCCGCTCCAGCGTCGAGCGGCTGGGAGATATCCATGTTCCGCTCATCCTCTTCATCGTCACTGCTGCGCGACGCGCGCTCGAGGCGTGAAGAGGTACGCGCCGGCTCGACCTGATTTCCAGGCGCGCCGGTCCCGGCGACCCCAAGCCCTTCGAGCTCCGGCTCGAGGGGCTTTTTCTTTTTCGGGGTCGTCCCACCCCGCAGTCCAGAACGAAGAGGAGAAGAACGTGAAGACGCACGTGAACGTCGGCACCATCGGTCACGTCGACCACGGCAAGACCACGCTGACCGCCGCCCTCACCCAGGTGATGGCCAAGCGGCACGGCGGCACTGGCCTCGCCTTCGACGAGATCGACCGCGCCCCCGAGGAGAAGCTCCGGGGCATCACCATCACCATCAAGCACGTGGAGTACGAGTCGGCGACGCGGCACTACGCCCACATCGACTGCCCGGGCCACGCCGACTACGTGAAGAACATGATCACCGGCGCCTCGCAGATGGACGGTGCGGTGCTGCTCGTCGACGGCTCGCAGGGCCCCCAGCCCCAGACCGTCGAGCACGTGCTCCTCGCCAAGCAGGTGGGCGTGCAGCACCTGGTGGTGTTCGTGAACAAGGTGGACGTCGCCGATCCCGAGCTGCTGTCGCTCGTGGAGCTGGAGACGGCCGAGCTGCTCGAGAAGCACGGCTACCACGGCGTGCCGTTCGTGAAGGGCTCGGCGCTGCTGGCGCTGAAGGCCGCCCAGGCGGGTCGGATGGACGACCCCGCGGTGGCCTGCATCGACGCGCTGGTGGCCGCCCTGGACACCCACGTGCCCGAGCCGGTGCGTGACTACGGCTCGCCGTTCCTGATGCCGGTGGAGGACGTGTTCGTCATCGGCGGTCGGGGCACGGTGGTCACCGGGCGCGTGCAGCGCGGCGTGCTCCGTCCCGGCGCCACGGTGGAGATCGTGGGCATGGGCGACGGCCGCGAGGTGGTGGTGACCAGCATCGAGGCCTTCCACCGCCTCGTGGACGAGGCGCGCGCCGGTGAGAACGTGGGTCTGCTCCTCCGCGGCGTGAAGCGCGAGGAGGTGGCCCGCGGCATGCTCGTTAGCGCGGTGGGCGCCATCCAGGCCCACGCGGAGGGCACGGCGGAGCTGTACGTGCTCTCGGAGAAGGAGGGCGGCCGGCACACGCCGTTCGGCGCGGGCTACAAGCCGCAGTTCTTCTTCGGCACCACCGACGTCACCGGAATCATCGAGGTGGACGGCCACGTCGACCCGGGCAGCCGGGTGCAGGTCGGGTTCAAGCTGCACCGGCCTGTGGGCGTGGAGCCGGGCATGCGGTTCGCCCTCCGTGAGGGCGGTCGCACCGTCGGCGCGGGTGTGGTGACAGGCGTGCGTTGAATGAGGGCGCCGTGCGGGCCAGACGTTGGCTCGCGCGGCGTCTCTCTGTTCGAAACAGTGTGTCGCAGCTACAGAATCATCCCGCCCGAGGCCTCGATGCGCTGCCCGGTGATCCAGCCCGAGTCGGTCGAGAGCAGCATGGCCACCGCGCGGCCGATGTCGTCGGCCTCGCCCACGCGGCCGAGCGCGGTCATCTCCGCCACGCGCTTGCTGAGCTCCGGGTTGTCGCGCACGTGCCCACCGCCGAAGTCGGTGGCGATGGCGCCGGGCGCGATGACGTTCACGGTGATCTTCCGCACCGCGAGTTCACGCGCCATGTAGCGGGTGAGCACCTCCACCGCTCCCTTCATCGCGCCGTAGCCCGACGATCCAGGCAACGAGAAGCGCGCCAGCCCGCTGGAGACGTTGAGGATGCGCCCGCCGTCGGCGATCAGCGGGAGCAGCTTCTGGCTGAGGAGGTATGGCGCCTTGAAGTGCACCGCGTAGGCCTCGTCGAGCTGAGCCTCGGTGGTCTCGGTGAACGGTGCGTAGAGCGCGCTGCCCGCGTTGTTGACCAGGGAGTCGAAGCGCTCGGCCTGGAAGCGCCTGCCCAGCTCGGCCTTTACCGTCTCGGCGAACGCGCCGAAGCTGCGCGAGTCGGCCACGTCCAGGCGAAGCGCCACGGCCTTGCGGCCCTTCGCCTCCACCTGCTTCACCACCTCGAGCGCCTCCTTCTCGTTCTGCTTGAAGGTGAGGATCACGTCTACGCCGCGGTCGGCCAGGTGCAGGGCCATGCTTCGGCCGAGCCCGCGGCTGCCGCCGGTGATGAGGGCGATGGGGTTGCGCTGCGTCGTGCTCATGTTTGCCTCCGGGTTGGTGGCTCATGAGTAATGCCTGGGCGCGGCTTGAAAAGCTCCCTGGGCGCCGACACACTGTCGCGATGAATCAGACAATCAGCCTGGATCTCGAGGCCCTGCGCATCTTCGCCAAGGTGGCCGAGCTGGCGAGCTTCACCCAGGCGGGCGAGCAGCTGGCCATGCCCAAGGCGCGGGTCTCGCTGCGTGTGCAGAAGCTCGAGGCGGAACTGGGCACGAAGCTCCTCCAGCGCTCCACGCGGCTGGTGCGGCTCACCCCCGATGGCGAGCAGCTCCTCTCGCGCGTGCCCCACCTCCTCCATGAGGCCGACGAGGTGGCGGGCATGTTCCACGCCGCGCGCGGCCTGCGCGGTCGGGTGCGAATCGATCTCCCGGTGAGCTTCGCGCGCGAGGTGGTCATCCCCAGGCTGCCGGAGCTGGTGGGGCGCTATCCCGAGCTGGAGCTCGTGCTGAGCAGCACCGATCGCCGCGTCGACGCGCGTCGCGAGGGCTTCGACTGCGTGCTGCGCGTGGGCGCCGTGGGCGATCCCGGTCTCGTGGGGCGACGGCTGGGCATGCTGCGGATGATGAACTGCGCGAGCGCCGCCTACCTGCGCAAGCACGGCACGCCCGAGACGCTCGACGATCTCGACCGCCACTGGGTGGTGAACTACTCGTCCACGCTGAGCGGCGAGCGGCCCACGTTCGAGTACCCGGTGCCGGGCGGCTGGCGCGAGAAGCCCATGCGCGCGTGGGTCACGGTGAACAACGTCGACGCCTACTCGGCTGCGTGCGCTGCTGGGCTGGGCATCATCCAGACGCCGCGGGCCGGGGCGAGCTCGGCGCTGCGCGCGTCGCTGGTGGAGATCCTTCCGGACCTCACCTGCGCGCCCATGCCGGTGACGCTGCTCCACACCCATGGCCGCAACCCGCCTCGTCGCGTGCGCGCGGTGATGGCCTGGATTGCCGAGCTGATGGAGCCGCACCTCGCGCGCGTGGGGTAGACATCGTCTCGAATTCCGAAACTACTCGGGCGTGCTCTCGAGCTGGGCCGTGAGCTGGTTCAAGAGCGCGCGCGCGGCGCGGACCTGTCCCGGCGGCGCGCGTCGCAGCGCGGCCTCGATGGCCGACTCCACGGTTCCGCCGCGCGGCACGTCGAAGGCCCTGCCGCGCTCGGTGAGCTTGTAGCGAACACGCCGCCTGTCGCTCGGATCGCCGAGGCGCGTGAGGAGCCGGCGCTCGGCGAGGCGGCCCGCGACGCCGGTGAGCGTGCTCGCGTGGATGTGGAGCGTCTCTGCGAGCTCCCGCGCCGAGATGCCCGGGTATCGTCCGACGATTCGCAAGACGAGCCGCTGCGGCCCGGTGAGCCCGATGCTGCGCTCCATGGCGACGGAGCGCTTCTGCAGCGCGTGGAAGAACGCCCAGGTGATCTGCATGAACTCGAGCGTGCCGCCGAGGGCCTTCAGCGGCTTTCGTGGTTCGGATCTCTTCACCGTCGATGCTCCTTGAAGGCGCGGTCAGTGGGTCGAGGCGTGCACCTTGGTGAGCTCCGCGCGCGCGGCAGCGCGGATGTCGCTGAGGCCAATCATCCCCAGCAACCGCGCTGGATCGTCGCGAGAGACCACCGGCGCCGCGGGCAGCTCCCAATCGTCGAGGCTCTCGCGCGCGCTTCGCAGATCCACGTCGTCCGGGAGCGTGCGCAACGGGCGCGCCAGGTCTCGCGCCCGCACCACGTCGCGAATGGACTCGTCCTGCAAGTGGCCCTGGATGTCGTGGAGCAGCGCCAGGCCCACGAGCTTGCCGGCGACGTCCACGAGCACCACGAGTCCGTGCGTGGAGCGGAGCAGGGCTTCGCGGAGCTCGTCGTAGTTGGCGCGCTCGGAGACCGGCGGCTCGCTCGTGCCCATGAACTCGCGCACCGGGCGATCGGGGATGGCCGCGGTGAGCGAGCTCGGGCCGTGCGCGTGGCCGAGCACCGCCTGGCAGAGCGCGCCCGCGCTGGTGCACGCCACCATCAGCGGGAGGATGGCCGTGTAGTCGTTCGTGAGCTCGAACACGATGACGATGGCCGTGAGCGGCGCGCGCGTGAAGCCCGCCACGCACGCGGCCATGCCCACCAGCGCGTAGGAGCCGGGACCGCCCGTTGCACCGGGGAAGAGGTGCTCCAGCAGCGCGCCGAACGCGCCGCCGGACATGCCGCCGATGAAGAGGGCAGGGAAGAACGTGCCGCCGCTCGCGCCGGAGCCGAGCGTGATCGAGGTGGCCACCAGCTTGAGCACCGCGGCAGCCACGAGCACATGCCAGGCCAGCACGCCGCTCGTGGCCAGGGAGAGGCTCTCGATCCCCGAGCCCATCACCGCCGGCGTGAAGATCCCCAGCACGCCCACCGCCACGCCGCCCAGCACACAGCGCGCGGTGTCGGTCTGGCTGGCGAGCCAGCTTGAGACGCGATTGTTCAGCTTTCCGCGACAAAGCGCGTCGGCGTAGTCCATCCCCCGGGTGTAGGAGACGGCCATGACGCCGCCGAGGATGCCGAGCAGCACGTAGGCGAGCACCTCGGCGCTGGAGCGCAGGTGGAACTCGTGTGGCTCAACGCGCGCCCCGGCCATCGCCCGGGCGGTCATGGTGGCGGTCACGCTCGCGAGCATGATGGGCGCGAAGACGCGCACCTCGAACTCGCGAAGGATGATCTCCAGCGCGAACATGGCGCCGGCGATGGGCGCATTGAACGAGGCCGCGATGCCGCCTGCGCTGCCGCAGCCCACGAGCACCACCAGGTCGCGGCGGGTGAAGCCGAGCGCCTGCGCGAGCGTGGAGCCCACCGAGCCGCCCATCTGCACGATGGGGCCCTCGCGTCCCGCGGAGCCCCCCGTGCCGATGGTGAGCGAGCTGGCGAAGAGCTTCACCACCCCCACGCGCGTGGGGATGACGCCTTCGCCGCTCCGGCTCACCGCGTGGATCACCTGGCCGAGTCCACCGCCGCGGGCCTCGGGCGCGAGCCGCACCACCCGCGCGATGAGCACGCCGCCCAGCCCGGCGAAGAGTGGCCGCAGCGCCCAGGGCGTCTCCTCGAGCAGGCCGAGCAGGCCGCCGTTCGGGTTCACGCCGAACGCGTCGTTCACCGCCGAGAGCGCGACCACGGGATAGAAGAGCGCCAGGCCGCCGAGGATCATGAAGGCGATGACGCGCAGGCGCGCCCGCGTCTCCGTGCGCTCGAGCGCCTCCGAGCCGACGCCACCCGCGGGCACCAACCTGGCGAGGATGAGGAGCGCCGCGGCCACCAGCGCACCCGCGACGAGGTACTCCAGGTGCCACGGCGCGCGCGCCAGGGATTCGCGCACAGGGTGGCGGCCGGGCGCATCGAGCGTCTGGAGCACGCGGGGGAGCCCGAAGCCGAGGAGCTGGATGGAGCTGATGAGCGCCGAGAACAAGCCCGCCGCCAGGCCCGCGTAGAAGCCCACGAGCGCGCCCGTGGCCGGCAGGATCGACGGAGCGGGGAGCCGGAGGTGGGCGACGACTGCCAGCCACTCGGCCAGCTTCAGTCGCAACCGCCTCGCCAGCGGCGACGGCTCGATTCTCGCGCTGTCCGGCAAGCCGAGGTTCCGATTCTGGGTGGGTTGTGCCCGACCGGACTATAGCCCCATGGCGGGGAGAATTGCTTGCAACACAAACGACTCCGGAAAGGATGGGTCGGAGAAAATCGTTTGAATGCAAATGACCTTCACTTCAGCGGCGCGTTGAACATCCAGCGGATGCCGAAGCGGTCGAGGCAAACGCCCCAGTACGCGCCCCAGAACATCTCCGCCATGGGGGCCTTCTCGGTCGCGCCCTCGGAGAGCATGCCGTAGAGCCGGTCGGCTTCGGCGCGCGAGTCGAGCTCGAGGTTGAGCGTGGTGTTGTTGCCGATGCGCACGTTCTGGCCCATCGACTCGAGCATGTCCGTGGCCATGAGCACGTGGCCGCCCACGATGGGCAACTCCAGGTGGAGGATCTTCTTCTTGTCGGCGTCGGACATCGGCGGCGCACCCGGCGGGGCGGGCACGTCGCCAAAGCGCATGAACTGGCCCGTGAACTCGGTGCCGAAGACCTTCTTGTAGAAGGTGAAGGCCTCCTCGGCCTTGCCCTGGAAGTTGAGGTAGGTGCTGACCCGGCTCATGACGCGCTCCTCGCGAGAGCGCGCATTCTACGCATTGCGCAGGTGCGCGCTTGGGAAAGAAGCGCGCTGTCCGAATCACAGAACCCGCGCCTGAATGCCGAGCGTGAGTCCGAGCCAGGTGCCGTCGGCGGGTGCGAGCTTGGCGACGCCGAGCAGCGTTCCCGCCTGGGCGCGCGCCATCAGGTCGATGTGCTCGAGAGGAATCGAGAAAGACACGTGGAGCTGCGCCGCGGGAACGGTGTGGTGCCACGTCGGCTCCAACGGTGCTGCCGCATAGGCCGACCACGAGGCGTAGCCCGACGTGGTGCCCACGCCCATTCCCGCGCCGACATCGAGCGTCGTCGAGCCGAGAGGAGCAACGGCCGCAATCGCGGGGATGGCCCACCAGCGATCCTGGGCGACGCCGGACGCAGCCACGAGGCCGTAGGCGGTGTCGAGGTTGAGCGCGAGGTGTGACGCAGCGCGCATGCGGAGGCCGAACGCGACGTCGGAGCCCACCGCGCCGGGACTGCCGAGCACACCCGCGCCCGCGTAGAACGCGAGCCCTGCGGAAGCCGAATCGGTTCTCGCAGTGGACTCGCTCGCGCGCGCCTCGCAAGGGACCGCGACGGTCAGGAACATCGCGACGAGGCGTCCATTCACGCGCGGCATTGCTCGCCCCCAGCGCTTCACACCATGACGGTGCGAACCCCGCTGGGAACCATTCAGCGCGAGCGGCCGCAAACCCCATGTATCGATGTGATCGTTGTTCCGCGGTGGTTCCGCCGCGGACCTCTTGCACGCGCGTGCCGGTGGAGACACGTCCTCGCACGTATCCCGCGCGCGCTGATGCCAACGTCGTGTGGATCGACGGCAAGGCGCGCACCCGCAACGATCCCGGCGGGCAGGGCGAAGAGATCGTGCGCGAGGTGAAGCTCTGTCCCGCGTGCGCGGCGACGGTTCCGCGCTGACGCGCCCGAGCGCTCGCGGGCTTACGGACAGCCCGTCAGCACGAACTGCAGCTGATAGTGCGTTCCGAGCGAGACGACGATGTCGTCATTGGGCTTCGACTCGTCGAAGTGCCCAGCGGCGATCACGATGGCCGGCGTCACGGTGATCCCGGTCTGCGCGGCGTTCGACGGGAAGATGCTCACCAGGAAGTTGTCGTCCACCGAGGCGAAGTCGTCGATCCCGTCGGCGTTGAAGTCCCCGACGGTCACCGACTGTTCCTCGAGCTGGCCTGACACGGGCAGCACCACCTGCGGCGCGAAGCCTCCGTCCCCATAGGCGATGAGCTCACTGAGCGTGTTGTCCGCGCTGTTGGCCACGACGAGGTCGGGCGTGCCGTCGCCGTTGAAGTCGCCCACGGCCATGGCCAACGGCCGGTTGCCCACGTTGAACGGCGCGGGCGCAGCGAAGCCGCCGTCACCGAAGCCGAGCATCTCGCTCACGGTGTTGCTCGAGTTGTCGATGGTGGCCAGGTCGGGCTTGCCGTCGCGGTTGAAGTCGGCGGCCACGATGATGTGTGCCCACGCGCCGGTGGTGACGGGGGCGCCCGTTGCGAAGCCGCCGTCGCCGTAGCCCATGAACACGAGCGCGTTGCCGGGCTCCAGGCTCGCCGCGAAGTCGAGGCGCCCGTCGCCATCGAAGTCCGCCACCGCGGCGGCGGTCGGCCGCTGGCCGGTGGGGTACGCCACCGGGTTGGGCTGGAAGGTCCCGTTGCCTGCGCCCAGGTAGACGACCACCGTGTCGTTGCCGAAGCTGGGCACGACCAGGTCGAGGTTGCCGTCACCGTCGAAGTCTCCGGTGACGATGCGCTCCGGCACCTGCAGCTCAGCGAAGGGGAACGTGCCCATCGCGCTGAAGTTGCCCGCGCCGTCGCCCAGGTAGCCGATGAGTCCGGAGAAGTCCGTGGCGATGAGGACGTCCTCGTGGCCGTCGCCGTTCACATCGGCCACCGTGGTCCCGAACGGCAGGTACGTGCTGGGGAGGTCGATCTGCCAGGCGGGGCTCAGGCACATGGTGAATCCGCCGCTGGAGCCCGTGCTCGAGCCGGAGCCGCTGCTCGAGCCGCTCGTGCTGGACCCGGTCGAGCCCGAGCCGCTGCTCGAGGCCGTCGTGGTGCTCGAGGTGGAGCCAGTCGAATTCGTCGAGCCCGAGCCGCTGGCGCTGGTGGAGCTCGAGCCGGACGAGCTCGAGGAATTCGTCGAGCTGGCGCTGCCGATGGACTGACCCGAGCCGCTGGTGTTCGCCCCCGTCGTGCTGCCGGTGCCGCTCGCGCCGTTGGCGCCCACGCCACCCGAGGTTGTCCCCGTCGAGCCCGCGGTGGACGAGCCGCACGCAGCCGTGGCCAACAACAGGGACGCGAGCAGCGCGTTTCGGGCGGGCAGGGGCATGCGTTGAAGTTCCAGTCGTCGAGGCGCGCGACCCTATGGCCGAAGAGGAGGACGCAACAAGCGCCTAGTGCCCACTGGCGGCGCTCACCCGCCACAGCGTGCCGTTGCCGTCGTCGGTGAAGAGCAGCGCGCCGTCGTTGGCCACGGCCACGCCGACGGGCCGGCCCCAGACGTGTCCGTCGTCGATGACGAAGCCGGTGACGAAGTCCTCGACCTCGCCGGTGGGCACGCCGTTCTTCACCCGGA
This sequence comes from Deltaproteobacteria bacterium, assembly GCA_018266075.1. Taxonomy (GTDB): domain Bacteria; phylum Myxococcota; class Myxococcia; order Myxococcales; family SZAS-1; genus SZAS-1. The sequence continues at coordinate 50,236 of JAFEBB010000015.1, forward strand.
TGCGCTCGATCTTGTAGCCCGTGCGGTGCGAGCGGTTCCACGAGCCGTGGAAGGCCGCGAACGCGTCGCCGCGGTAGTCGGGCGGAAACTGCGTGCCCGTGTAGAACGTCATCTGCAGCGACGCCGAGTGCGGCTGCACGAGCACGTCGGGCACGGTGACCTTGCTCGCCAGATCGGGCCGCGCCGCCTTCAGCCGCGGGTCTTCGTGCGCGCCGATGTAGAACCACGGCCAGCCGTAGAACGCGCCCTCGCGCACGCGCGTGACGTAGTCCGGCACCAGGTCGTCGCCGAGGCCGTCGCGCTCGTTGGTGGAGCACCACACGTCGCCAGTGATGGGATTCACGGCGAGCCCCACGCAGTTGCGAATTCCCGTCGCGAAGACGCGGCCGTTCTTTCCATCGGGATCGAAGACGAGCACGTCGGCGCGGCGCTCTTCGTCGCCCCAGGTGGCGCCCAGCGCGTGCGACGCGCTCCATCCGCTCGGCGGCGCCTTCGACATCCCGCTCCCCACGTTCGACGCCGAGCCCACCGAAACGAACATGCGCTTGCCGTCATTGGAGAAGGCCACGTCGCGCGTCCAGTGGCCGCCGCTCGTGGGCGAGAGCGTCTCGACCACGGTCTCCGGCGGGCCGCGCGCGATGAGGTCGCCGGGCTGGTAGGCGAAGCGCACGACGGCGTTGTTGTTTGCCACGTACACCCACTTCGGATTCGGTCCCGGCGGATAGAAGGCGATGCCGAACGGCTGCTCGAGCTCCTCGGCGAAGACCTCGTTGCGCGTGGGCTGGGTGGCGCCCTCGGCGAAGCGGAGCACGCGAATACGGCCCGCGGCGCTCTCGGCGATGAACACGTCGCCATCGGGCGCCACGCGAAGCAGCCGCGGCGCCTTCAGCCCGTGCGCGACCTGCGCGATGTGAAAGCCTTGCGGCACCTGGAGCTTGGCGTCTTCCGGCTTGGGCACGACGCGCGGCCCATTGCTCGACGACGTGGTCGCGAACGGCGCGGGCATCGTCTCCGCGGTGAAGTGTCGGCGCACGCCCGGCGCGTCGTCGCGAAAGTCGCCGAACGCCGCCGCGCCCACGCGCAGGCCTGGCTGCGGCGCAGGGTGGGGTTCTTCGACCTTCGTCGTGGCGCCCGGCGTCGCGGTCTTGGTGGGAACGAGCGTGGCCAGGAAGGCGATGAGGTCCCGTCGCTCGGACGAGTCGGGAACGCTGACCACCATCGCCGTTCCGGGCACGAGCGACGCGGGACCGCTGAGGAACTTGTCGAGCGTGGTCGGCGTCCAGGTGAGCCCCGAGCCGCGCAGTGCCGGCGTGTAGCCGACGAACGTGCCGCTCGCGGCCTTGCGACCGACCACGCCGGCGAGTCCCGGCCCCTGGCGATCGTCGGAGCCGGCGCTGTGACACACGCCGCAGCGCGCGTCGAAGAGCTGCTTGCCACGGGCGACGTCGCCCGTGGGCGCGGCCGCGAGCGACAGGGTCAGCAGGGTGAGCACCACGCGCGGTCAGCCCAGTCGCTTCGAGAGATCCGCAAGCAGCGCGTGCCACGCCTTCGCGTTCTCGCCCTCATCCCAGAGCTCCTGAAGCTCCGATCTCGTCTTGACGCGCTCCACCGCCTTCAACGCGAGCTCGGCGAGGCCACGGTTCGGCGGCGCCTTCATCCGCGCGACGAAAGCGGTCACCTCGTCCGGGAGCTCGGGCGCGGGCTTGCCGAGGAGCGCGGCCACCACCTCGGCCGCAGCGATGGCCATGGAGCCCTCGGGTGCCTCCAGGTAGTCGTCGTTCTCGGCGGCAGACTCGAGCGTCGTCTCGAGAATCTCGAGGTCGTCGGCTTCCTCGAGCTCGTAGATCCAGTCTGCGGCGTCATCGTTTTCGAAGCTGCTGGCGGACCACGCGCCCATGTGCGCCTCCATGGAGTGCGCGCATCCTAGTCGCGTTCGCCGATCCCTGCTTGGTCGCGTCAAGCCGTGTGTTGGGTGCGGATGCGCAGCGCGACGCGCCACGCTGGCCAGACCCGTTGGCTGAGCGCACAATCGTTGGCCATGGCGCGCCTGGGTGACATCGAGGTCGAGGCCCTCATCGGACGCGGAGGAATGGCCGAGGTGTACCGCGGCCGATACGTCGCCGGGCCGCGCACCGGCTGGCCGGTGGCCATCAAGCGCCTCAACGCCGCCCACAGCGCCGAGCCGCTCGCCGTGCAGCTCTTCCTCTCCGAGGGCGAGCTCGCCAAGCAGCTGCGGCATCCGCACATCGTGGAGGTCTACGAGACCGGCGCGGTGTCCGGCGCCTCGTACATCGTGATGGAGCTCGTGGAGGGCAGCGACCTCTCGCAGATCATCCGGCGCGCCAATGAGCTCAACCTCGACCTGCCCGTCGACTTTTGCTGCCTGCTCGCGGCCTCGAGCGCCGACGGCTTGCACCACGCGCACCTGGCCAAGGACGCGAAGGGCGCGCCGCTGGGCATCGTGCACTGCGACGTGAGCCCGTCGAACGTGTTCGTCTCGCGGACCGGCGAGATCAAGCTGGGGGACTTTGGCGTCTCGCGCGCCGCGGGCGGCCCGACGATCGAGGGCGGCACCTTCGGCAAGCTCGGGTACATCAGCCCCGAGCAGCTGCGCGGCGATCCCGTCTCGCCGGCGAGCGACATCTACGCGGTGGGCCTGCTCTCGTACGAGCTGCTCACCGGAGAGAAGGCGTTCCCGAGCGACGACCCGAAGCAGATGTTGAAGCTGATGAAGAAGCCGCCGGCGCCGCTCTCGAGCCACCGCTCCGACATTCCGCCGGCGATCGAAGCCGCGGTGCTGGCCACGCTCGAGCCCAAACCGGAGAAGCGCACGCCGACCGCCGCCGCGTTCTCCGAGCAGCTCCGCGGCAGCTTCGACGATCGCGTGGGCACGCCCATGGCCATCGCGGCGCTGGTTCGCGGCCTCTTCGAGCCGTCGGCCGCGCGCGCGCCGGGGCCGCGCGTGCGCCCCACGACGATGGTCTCGCTCGCGGTGGTGCGGCCTTCGACGGTGGGCATCGCCGTGTGGCGGCCCTCACCGCCGCCGCCGCCGAAGGAGGCGGTCGCCGCCCCCACGAGCATGATGGAGCCGTTGGCGCCGCTGCTCGGGCGATTGCACAGCAGCCTCGGCAGCGCGGCCGTGCAGGCCGAGGCGGGCGACGTGGTGCGGCGGCTCTTCGTCCAAGATGGCTGTCTCGTCGACGCGAAGTCGACGGCGCCCGCGGAGCAGCTGGGCGCGCTCTTGCTCACCCAGGCGGACCTCGCGCCGGAGCAGCTCGCGTGGCTCACCGCCAAGCTCCAGGACGGCGACCCGAACCTGGAGGCGCTGCTGGTGGGCGAGCGCATCCTCGACTCCGCCGAGGTGCTCGAGTGGCGCGAGAAGCTCGCGGCGAACATCCTCCGCGCGGCGCTGGTCGAGAGCGCGCAAGGCGCGATGGGGCCCCTCGGGCCGGGGCATCCCGCGGGTCGAAAGCGGCTCGGAGCGCAGGTCGTCGACGCGTTCCGGGACGGCGCGGTGCCCGCACGGCTCGACGCGGGGCTCGAGCTCATGCCCCCCGATGCGGCGGCCCTGGCCGAGCTGGGGCTGCTCCCGTCCGAGGTGCGCCGGGTGCAGAAGGTCGCGAGCAGCTCCGCCCCCGCGCGGGAGCACGCGGCGCCCGAGATCCGCGCGCTGCTGGCGGCGATCGTCGCGCTGGGGCTCGCATAAGCGAAGTGCACGACCTGCGCGCCTCTGCGGCAAGGCGCACGCGCTGCGTGCTTCGCTCGCGCGCTCCCCGCGCGGAGGTGCGGCCCGTCCCGTGCAATCGCTGGTTGGGTTCTCCAAGGAGGAGCTCAGCATGCGACCGCTCATCGGCGTCCTGGTTCTGCTCTGCGGCAGCTGCGCCGCGCACGACGATGTTCGGCCCGACGACATGAGCGCCGCGGCCCACCGCGACGCCGCAGCCAGGGATGACGCGCTCGCGGCGCAGCACGAGGCTCGCTACGACCCATCCGCGCGCGAGACGGAGCTCGCCAAGCTTCCCGGCTCGGAAGGCGCCTGGGTGCCGGTGTCGGGGAACGCCACGCGCGTGGAGCTCGAGCAGGCCGAGCTGCATCGCGCCCACGCGCGCGCCCACGTGGATGCCGCCAAGGCCCTCGAGGGCTTCGAGGACGTCGAGTGCCGGTCAATCCCCAGGGGCGAGCGCGGTGCGTGTCCTTTGCTCGGGCCCGTCGCGCGGGTGGAGACGATCCCCGTCGGGGTGCGCATCACCCTGGCGCACCCCGAGCTCCGGGAGGCCGTCATCGCGCGGATGCGTTGCCACCTGGCGTTCGCGCGCGCCCGTGCCTTCGATGTCCCCAGCTGCCCGCTCTATGTGCGAGGCCTCGACATCCAGCCCGGCCAGACGCCAGGTGCCATCGAGCTGCGCGGCGCCACGCCCGCGGCCGTCGATGAGATTCGCAAGCGCGCGCCCGAGGAGCTCAGCATCCCCGGGACTCCGAGCGCCTCGCGGTAGGTGCAGAGATTTCGCGCGCCCCCACGAGCGCGCACGCCTTGCGCGATTTCCGGTGACGCGCGGCCCGCAAGACGCTCGGCACGCGCCTCGCACTCCGGAAGGGCATGGCGCTCCTCGAGCTTCGAGATGTGCACAAGGCATTCGGCGACCACTCCATCCTGCGTGGCGTGAACCTGCGCGTCGAAAAGGGAACGACCACCGTCATCATGGGCGAGTCGGGCTCCGGCAAGACCGTGCTCATGAAGACCATCATCGGCTTGCTCCGCGCGGACAGCGGCCAGGTGCTCGTCGACGGCGTGGACCTGGCTGGCCTCGACGAGCGCGGGCTCGCGCAGGTGCGCGCGCGCTTCGGGATGGTCTTTCAAGGTGCCGCGCTCTTCGACAGCTTGAGCGTCTTTGACAACGTCGCGTTCCCGCTGCGCGAGCGCTTCCCGCACCTGGGCGAGGCGGAGGTCGCGCGCCGGGTGCGCGAGAAGCTGGACCTGTTCGACCTTCGCTCTGCGGAGGCGCGCTTCCCGGAAGAGCTCTCGGGCGGCATGCGCAAGCGTCTGGCGCTCGCGCGCGCGCTCATCCTCGACCCGGAGATCCTGCTCTACGACGAGCCGACCACAGGACTCGACCCGATCATGAGCGAGTCGGTGGCGCAGATGATGATCCGGGCGAAGCAGAAGCTCGGGGTCACCAGCGTGGTGATCATGGCTGACCTCGCGAGCGCCTTCGAGATCGCGGACCGCATGGCGTTCCTGCACGACGGGCGCATCGTCGCCGAGGGCACGCCTGAAGAGATGCGGCGCTCGCACGACCCCGAGGTGCACCGGTTCATGTCGCTCTGGCAGGAGAGCGTGGAGTCCCTGCGGTGAGCGCCGGGCGGCACGGGCCTGCGGCGGGTGTTAAGAGAAGCGGATGTCCCGAGGCGTCGACACTGCGCTGGCAATCCTGAACGGGCTCGTGGGCGATCACCTCGCGCGCACGGGCAACGGCCTGGCGCTGTCGATGGAGCTCGTGCACGCAGGCAAGCCGCTGCCCGTGACGCGCGAGGCGCTGCGTGCGGCGCACCCGTCCGCCACCGACCGCGTGGCCCTCCTCGTCCACGGCGCGATGGGAACCGAGGCGAACTGGGCCTTCCCGGATGGAAGCGACTACGGCTCCCTGCTCGCGCGCGACCTGGGCTTCACGCCGCTCTACCTTCGCTACAACACCGGCCGCGCCATCGCCGACAGCGGCGCCGAGCTCGATGCGCTCCTCCAGGAGCTCGTAGGCGCATACCCGGCAACCCTGCGCGAGCTCGTGCCGGTGTGCTTCAGCATGGGCGGGTTGGTGCTGCGCGCGGCTTCGCACCAGGCCAGCCTGCAAGGCCACGGCTGGCTCGAGGAGGTCCGGCGCGCGATCTACATCGGCACGCCGCACCGAGGCTCGCCCGTCGAGCGCGCAGGGCGGGTGGTGGCACGCACACTCCGGGCCATTCCCGATCCGTACACGCAGCTCCTCGGTCAGCTCGGCGACCTGCGCAGCGCGGGCATCCGGGACCTCGGCGACGCCGATCTGCGCCACGAGGACCGCGTGCGAGAGGCAGGGCTGATGCTTCGCGATCCCGCGCACCCGGTACCTCTGCTCGCGAGCGTGGAGCACTTCCTCATCGCGGGCTCGCTCTCGGCGGATCCGCGGCTGGCCATGCTCTTCGGCGACGCGCTCGTGCCCGTGCCCAGCGCCACCGGCGACGGCTGCTTCCACGCCAACCAGCCGCTCCCGCCCTCGCACGTGCACCTCATCCGAGGCGTGGCGCACCCCAGGCTGGCGCACCATCCCGAGGTCTACGCGCAGCTGCGCCGCTGGCTGGAGGCGCCGTGAGCGACATGAAGCGCTGGCGCGGCTTGAAGGATCTCGTCCGCGACGCGGTGGTGGAAGGTTCGGCTGCCATCGAGCGGTTACAAACCGAGACCGCGGCGCGGCCGTTCGCCATCTTCGAGCGCGTTCCGGGCGTGGCCAAGCCGGCGCACGTGGTTCACGTGGTCCATGACGCGGCCGTGGCGGGCACGCACGTCTCGATTCGCGCGGTCACCCGCGTGGTGTCCAGGGGCCTGGACGTGGCGCTCGACGCCCTCGAGCGCGAGTGAGCGCCCACCTGGACGCTGGCTATTTCAGACCCGTTGTGAAACCACGCGGGTTCCATTTGGAGAAGTCTTGAGCCTCCCTTCTGCTTCGCCTGCGTCACCGACGTTCCAATCCCTCGGCCTCTCGTCCGACTCCTTGCGCGCCCTCGAGCGCGCGGGCTTCACCCAGCCCACGCCCATCCAGGCGCGCGCCATCCCGCCGGCCCTCGAGGGCCGCGACGTCATCGGCTGCGCCGCCACCGGCACGGGCAAGACCGCCGCGTTCGTCTTGCCGCTCCTGGAGAAGCTCATCCCCAAGCCCTCGGCCCGCGCGCTCGTGCTCGCGCCCACGCGTGAGCTGGCGCTGCAGATCACCGAGCAGGTGGAGCGCTTCGGCAGCACCCGCGGCATCACCTGCGCCACGTTCATCGGCGGCGTGGGCATGCACGGCCAGGTCCAGAGCGCGAAGCACGCGCGGGTGCTCATCGCCACGCCGGGGCGGCTCATCGATCACCTGCAGCAAGGAACGGTGCGGCTCGACGCGGTGGAGCACCTGGTGCTCGACGAGGCCGACCGCATGCTGGACATGGGCTTCAAGCCGCAGCTGACCAAGATCCTCGCCCGGGTGCCGCGCGCGCGGCAGACGATGCTCTTCTCCGCGACCATGGCCGGTGAGGTGGCGGAGTTCGCCCGCGGCAACCTGCGCAATCCGGTTCGCGTGGAGGTCACGCCGAGCGGCACCACGGCCGCCCGCGCCGACCAGCGCGTGTTCCTCGTGCCCCAGCAGGAGAAGACAGCCACGCTGCTGGCGCTGCTCACCGACGACGAGGCTTCGACGCTGGTGTTCACGCGCACCAAGCACCGCGCGGATCGCGTGGCGCGGCAGCTCGAGCGCGCGGGTCACGCGGTGGCGCGCATCCACGGCGATCGCTCCCAGAGCCAGCGCGAGAACGCGCTCGATGGCTTTCGCAACTACAAGTACCGGGTGCTGGTGGCCACGGACATCGCCGCGCGCGGCATCGACGTCGCCGACATCGGCCACGTGGTGAACTACGACCTGCCCAACGTGCCGGAGGACTACGTGCACCGCGTGGGCCGCACCGCGCGCGCCTCGGCGACCGGCCGCGCCTCGAGCTTCGCGTCGCCCGAGGAGCTGCCGCTGCTGCGCGACATCGAGCGGCTGGTGCGCACGCCCATCGCGCGCGGGACCGTGCCGCGCGAGTCGCCGGTGTTCCAGGCCGAGCTCCAGAAGGCGGAGCAGAACGCGCAGAACCACGCGCAGCACAAGCCGCAGCACGGCGGTGCGCGTCCGCATCAGCCCAGTCGGCCCAAGCACGGTCACGGCGGGCGACGACGCGGACGCCCGGGTGGGAGCGGGAAGTCGCACGCGAGCCACGCTGCGGCGGGCGACCACGGCGGCCAATCGCGGAAGCCGGTTTCGCTCTTTCGCGGCGGGCCGAAGCGCCGCTGAGCGTCAGGCCGGCGCGAGCGCGTCGAGCTGACGCTGCAGGAAACGGCGCTCGGCTGCGTTCTCGGTCGTGTCGATCGCCGCGTGGTATTCGCGCGCTGCGTCTCGGAGCCGCCCAGCGCGCCGGTAGAGGTCGGCGCGCGCGGCGTGGAAGACGTGGTAGCCGTCCAGCGCGAGCGGCTCGAGCAGCGCGAGCGCGGCCTCGGGCCCATCGAGCTCGGCCACGGCCACCGCGCGGTTGAGCGCGACGATCGGGCTCCGCGTGAGCGCCAGCAGGTGATCGTAGAGCTGGACGATCTGTCGCCAATCCGTGTCGCGCGCGCGGGCAGCGTCGCTGTGCACGGCCTGGATGGCGGCCTGGAGCTGGTACGGCCCCGGTCGGTTCAGCGCCAGGCAGCGCCGCACCAGCGCGTGGCCCTCGTCGATGAGTGCGCGGTTCCAGCGCGCGCGATCCTGCTCGGCCAGGAGCACGAGCTCGCCGCTCTCGTTCGTGCGCACAGCGCTCCGAGACGACGCGAGCAGCAAGAGCGCCAGCAGGCCCAGCACCTCGGGCTCGTCGGGAAGCAGCTCCGCCAACAGCCGCGCCAGGCGCAGCGCCTCGTCGCAGAGCTCCTCGCGCACGAGCGCGTCGCCTGAGGTCGCGGCGTAGCCCTCGTTGAAGATGAGGTACACGACGTGAAGCACGGCCCCCACTCGCTCGGGCAGCTCGTCGGAGTCGGGAATTCGAAACGGAATCGCCGCGTCGCGAATCTTCGCCTTCGCGCGCACGAGTCGCTGCGCGAGCGTGGGCTCGGGCACCAAGAATGCGCGCGCGATCTCGGGCGTGGTCAGCCCGCCGAGCAGCCGCAGCGTGAGCGCCACCTGCGCGTGCACGGCGAGGGAAGGGTGGCAGCAGGTGAAGACCAGCCGCAGGAGATCGTCGCGCATGGGGCCAACCTCCTCGTCGATCGATTCGGTCTGCGACTCGAGCTGCCCGGCCTGCGTGTGACGGTCTTCGCGCGAGGCTTCGCGACGCACGCGATCGATGGCGCGGTTGCGCGCGGTGGTGATGATCCAGCCGGCGGGGCTCGGCGGCATTCCGCTCGCGGGCCAGCGCGCCGACGCCTCCAGAAACGCTTCCTGCACCGCCTCCTCGGCGAGTTCGAGGTCACCGAAGGCGCGCACCAGCACCGTCACCGCGCGCGCGTACTCGGCGCGGAACACGCGTTCGACGTCACGCGCGGTGACCGGTGGTGCATCCGGCATCAGTGATCGCCGTGGCTCTGGAACGGCCTCACCTCGATGGGCAGGCCGATGGCGCGGGTGAGCTTCTTGGCCCAGACGAGCGCCGCGTCGAGGTCGAGCGCCTGGATGATGGAGAGCCCGCCGAGGTGCTCCTTGCCCTCCACGTACGGGCCGTCGGTCATTGTGACGTCGCCGTCCTTGAGGCGGAGCACCGTGGCCGTCTCGGGCTGGTGAAGGCCGTCGGAGAAGACCCACACGCCGGCCTTCTTCATCTCGGCGTTCACGGTGCCCACCTCGCGCATGATCTTCTCGAGGTCGACCGAGGGCGGGGGCGGGCCGTCGGGCTGGTAGATGCTGAGCAGGTATCGCTTCACGGGGACTCTCCTGTTGGCGCGCCAGCGGCATGCCGACTCGCACCCTCTATACGAACGGGCCTCGCCGAAATCGACATGCCTACAAGATCAGTCGCGGGCCAGCGCCGAGAGCGCGACCTCGATGCGCGAGAACGTCGTCGACGACGTGGCGACCGAAATGGCATCGAAGATCGCACGGTCGTCGACGAGCCCGACACGCCTGAGGTTGGCGATGGTCGTGCTGCCCAGCGCCCACGGCGCGAGCGTGACCTCGTTCGCCAGGATCACGAGCGCTTGCTCGAGCGGCCCATTTGGCGTTGCGGCTTCGAAGCGCTTCACGCCCGCAGCATCGCCGAGCCGCTCCGCAACGGCCCGGGCGATCACCGCGCGCTGGTGGATGCTCAGCGGCGCCTCGCGCTCCAGCGCGTGCGCGCGCCAGGCCGCGAGCGCCTGCGATGCGCCCGGACGCAGCACCAGATCGATCGTCCGCGGCGCGTTCGGATCCGGCCAGAGCCCGGGTTGCGGCGCGAGGTAGGGCGGCGTGGCCGGCTCGGCGTGCACGGGCGCGATGGCGACGTTGTAGTCGAGCTCGATTCCCACCGCGTCCGCGACGCGATTCAGGTGGCCGAAGTACGCCGAGAGCAGGACCACGTGGAGGATGCTCGCGTCGTCGAGCCCGGCTTCGTTGGCCAGCGTGTGGTCGCGCCGCGAGAGCGCCCAGGGCATCTCGGTCACCCGCGCGACGAGCCGCACGATTGCGCGGTGAACGGGATCCGCGGCGCGGTCCGCCAGCGCACGCGGATCGGCGATCACCGCTCGGGCGAGGGAGTCATCGTTGAGTGAGACACGCAGAAACTCTGCGTGAGCGCCCATTCAATACAAACATTGGTTCAATCGCGACGTGGTCGCGTTGACCAGCTCCCGCTGCGGCCAGGTGAGCGGCCCCTGTCCGTTGAGCAGCGCCGAGAAACCAAACACCAACGGCATCAGCGCGGGATCCAGGCTGTGCGCTTGAATGATGCCAGGCGCGCCACCGTGCGGCGGACGGTACGCGGGAGGCAGCGGCCGCTCCCGCATCCGGTCGTAGACCTGGCGGAGCGCGCCGGTCGAGTCCGCGTAGTTGACGATGGCGAGGTGCGGCATCTCTCGAGCATGGCGCATTTTCGCGGCCCGGGCACGAACCCTTGCTGGGTGCCTTGACTCTGTGAGTCACCTGCTCGAGCGCGCGGTGGGGCTCGCAGTTCCCGCTCTTCGAGACGGATGCATAAGGCCTGGTGCTCGTCGACCACGGGCATGGGCAGAGGACGTGCGCGAGCCCAAGCGGATCAATGCGCTCTTTGGCCCGGCGTCGCCATCGACGGCAGCCTCGCATGACCCCGTCGAGTTCCACCGCCTTGCCGGCCGCCCGCCCGACCGCCCGGCTTGAGCGCCGTCAACGCCTGGGTGCTGACTCGCTCACCAGACTGGTTTATGTCGGGCGGTCATGAACCGTCGCGAATTCGAATCCACGATTCACACCGAGCTCTCGGGCCAGACCACCTACGGCGACTACCTTCGCCTCGACCAGGTGCTCGCTGCCCAGGCGCCCCGCTCGAGCGGGCCGCACCACGACGAGATGCTCTTCATCATCCAGCACCAGACCTCGGAGCTGTGGATGAAGCTCATCATCCACGAGCTCTCCGAGGCGCTGAAGCTGGTGCGCGCGGACAAGCTCGAGCCGGTCTTCAAGATCCTGGCGCGGGTGGGCCAGATTCAAGAGATGCTCTTTCAGCAGTGGAGCGTGCTGGAGACCCTCACGCCGAACGAGTACCTCGAGTTCCGCTCGTCGCTCGGGCCTGCGAGCGGCTTTCAAAGTTACCAGTACCGCGCCATCGAGTTCCTGCTCGGCAACAAGGACGAGAAGGCGCTCGGGCCGCACCGGCACACGCCCGAGACGCACGCGTGGCTCGACGGTCTCCTGCGCGCGCCCAGCCTCTACGACGAGTTCTTGCGCCACCTCGCGCGCCGCGGCCACGCCGTGCCGAAGGAAGTGCTCAATCGCGACTTCGCGCAGCCCTACGAGAAGCACCCCGGCGTGATCGCGGTCTTCAAGCGCATCTACGAAGACACCGAGCAGTTCTGGGACGAGTACGAGATGGCCGAAAAGCTCGTGGACATCGAGGAGCGCTTTCAGCTCTGGCGCTACCGCCACGTGATGACCGTGAAGCGCATCATCGGCTTCAAGCCAGGGACGGGTGGGAGCTCGGGCGTGGCGTTCTTGAAGAAGGCGCTCGACCTCGTGTTCTTCCCGGAGCTCTGGGACGTGCGCACCGAGCTTCAGCCGCCGAAGCGCTGACTCGATCAGGATCCATGGCGGACGCGGCACATCCGCGACATGCATGTGCGAGAGGAGTCGATGCCGATGCTTCAGATTCGCACGGGGCCCGTGCCGCGAGGCGATGAGCCGCTCGGCTTCCTGCTCGAGTGCCACGGGCGCATTCGCCACTTCATGGGCCTGGCGGACAGGCTGGCCAAGCTGAATGACGTGGGGCCGTCGGAGCGCGCCCAGGCTGCAACGGCTGTGCATCGCTACTTCACCGTCGCGTTTCACCTGCACGCGAGCGACGAGGACGAGCTGCTGATACCCGCGCTGCGGCAGCACGCGGAGCCGGCGCTGCGCGAGCGGCTGGACGCTTTGGAGCCCGAGCACCGCGTGCTCGACGCGTTGGTCGCCGAGCTGGGTCCGCTCTGGGCGCGGATTGGTGCGGCGCCGGCAGAGTGGGGCGGGTGTCGGGAGCAGCTCGCGTCGGTTGGCGCGCGCCTCGCCGAAGCCATCGAGCGCCACCTCTCCTTCGAAGAGCGCGAGATCTTCCCGGCGGCCGCGAGGTTGCTCGATTGCGTGACGCTGGCCGAGCTGCGCGCGCAGGCGGCCCGCAAGCGGCAGGGCACGCCAGGAGCGCCAGGGCGGCGTTGACGCATTCGGTGGTATTGCCATTCGATGTCCGAAGCGCCCGAGTACGACCCGCCCGCGCACACCGAGTCCGAGATCGTGCACCGCGCGCTCTGTCTCGCGGGGCTGGTGGAGCGCTTGAGCTTCGAGCTCGCGTGGCCAAAGTGGGATGTCGAAACGCGCAAACAGAGTGAGCCCGAGCTCGAGCAGCTGCGCGCGTGGCTCGAGGCCGCGCCGCTCGGCACGAGCCTCTCGCCGAAAGAGAGAAAGCTGCTTCGACGCAAACCGGGAAGCTGGAACGACGCCGACAAGCTGAACATCAGCTGGCGTCTCGAGTGCCTCGGGGTGTTGCTCTGGTCGGTTCAGCTCATCGACACCATTCCTGAATACGACATGCAATTCGAGCATCGCGCGCTCACCGATCCGCTGCCGCTTCGGTCGTCCGTGGAGCCGCTCGTCGCGCGCGCCAAGCTTCGCGCCGACGCCGAGCTCGACGCCGCATGGATGACCGCGGAGCGCTGGCATGGACGGGCGCGTCGGGTGCAGGGCTTCTTCTCGGCAGGGCTGGCGCCCGCGCAGCTCGCGCAGATGATCACGCGCGCGCTCGGCGAACCGATTCAGCTCGGTGGCATGCCGTACGAGGCGCTGACGTTCGAGCAGTACTCGCTCGCGCGATCCATCGCGCTGGAGCGCCACCATGCCTTCAATTGGATCTTCGACGGCGCCCCTTGGGACGATGTCCTCACGGATACCTGAGCAGTCAGCAATTCATCGCAGCCGCGTCGATGCGGAATGCGACTCCAACGCCAACGCCAGCGTCCCCATCGTCGAGGGGCGAGGATGCAGGGCTTTCAATCCTGAGGCGCGGGTTCGACTCCCGCTGGGGACATCTGCGGGGGAGTAGCTCAACTGGCAGAGCAGCGGCCTCTGAAGTCGTTGGTTGAAGGTTCGAGTCCTTCCTCCCCTTTTTTGCCGCGTCGTTCAACGGCCAGGACGCCCGCCTTTGAAGCGGTGAGATGCCGGTTCGAGTCCGGCCGCGGCTGAAGGCCCGACTCAACGACCTCGAGCTCCTTGAGGAACGCGCGCTTCTCCTTCGGGCCCGACGAAGCTCTCGTCCCACGGCGGCACATCGCCGGTGTCGAGCATCGCGGGCTGCTGCAGGAGCTGGAGCAAGAACGGCAGGTCCTGCGCGCTCACCGGAAGGCGCCCGCCGACGCCCGGCCCGCTACGGAAGATGGAGAACTCCGCGTCGCGTGCCGGGTCGCCGGTCGTCCAGGCCGGCAGCGGCGGCGGTGCGCGGAGCTTGGGCGCGGGTGAGGACGACCGCTTTGTCTTCTGGGGCGCGGCCTTCTTCGAAGCGTCGGGCTTCTTGGGCATGAGGTGCCGAGCCTACGGCGCCGACGGCTGGCGTGTTCGTCGCCGTCAGCGCTCACCCAGGAGCAGCTGCATGCAGCCAGGGAAGCGTTGGGCCCAATAGACCTCGCTGTGCGACGCGCCGGCCTGCACGACGTGACGGAAGTTCACGCCGTCGACGTAGCCCAGGTTCAGGTAGGCCGCAGCGAGCTGATCCGTGTCCGCCTCGTCGTCGGCGGTGCCCTGGCCGGAGTCGACGTAGACCACGAGCGGTCGATTCGGCGCGGCCTGGGTGAGCGTGGTGACGTCGGTGACCAGGACGTCGTTGTTCCACCAGGTGGACGGCGAGAGCGCACCGATGCGCCCGAACACGTCTGCGTGATCGATGCCGGCGTAGGCGCTCACCAGTCCACCCAGCGAGCTGCCCACGAGCGCGGTCGAGGCCGCGTCGCTCCGCGTGCGGAGCATTTGATCAACCGTTGGCTTGAGCTCGTCGATCAACATTTGAATATACAAATCGGCGCCGCCGCCGCCGGGCGTGGAGGGATCCGTGGTCGGCGTGTACTCGTAGATCCGGTCGGAGTCGTTCGAAACGCCGATGACGATGGCCTCGGGGAACGTGCGGCACTCGTTCGAGGCGCAGTCGCCATCGCCGGTGCAGGTGTTGGGCGCCTGGCCGAGCGGCTGCGCGCCCCAGCCGACCACGCCGCCCGCCGAGCAGGTGCCGTTCTCGTCGGCGGCGTCGAAGGCCGTGTCCACGTTCCACGGCGTGCTGAACGCGAGCTGCGGCATCGCGGCCCAGAGGTTCTGGCCGTCGTGCATGTAGACGACCGGATAGGTGGCGTCGGTGTTCTCGTCGTAGCTCGCGGGCAGGTACGCGTAGATGGTGCGGTCGTCGCTGAGGACGTTGGAGTGAAAGGTCTGGATGAGCGTGACCACCTGGCCCTGCGTGGTCAGGAAGTGCGGCCAGATGTCGACGGTCTGTCCGGGCGCCACGTGGTAGTTCGGCCCGCGTGCCCAGGTGGCGTCGTCGAGGAGCGGCTTCCACTCGATGGGGCCGGTCACGCCGGACACTGTGTAACTAAATAGATCGCCCGTTGCAGTGGTCGGCTGGCCCTGTGACCAACTCAGCGAGCCCGCGCTGCCGCGAATGGTGACCGCGTGGCCACTCGCGGCGGGGTAGTGGACGCGAATCAGCGCCTGGTCTGCGCCGAGCCCGCCGGTGCTGCCGCTGGTGCCACTCGAGCCGCTACTGCTCGACGAGGACGCACTCGAGGAACCTGTCGAGCTGCCCGCAGTCGTCGAGCTGGACGTGGAGTTGCTGCTGCTCGTGCCCGTGGCGGACGTCGAGCTGCCGGTGCTGCTGCTCTCGCCGCTGGTCGACGTCGCACCTGTCGCGCTCGACGTGGTGGCGCCGTGGGTCGAGCCGCTGCTGCTCGAGCTGGAGGAGCCGTCGGTGTTGCTTCCACATCCCGCGATCGTCGCGGCGAGGCAGGCGAGGAGGAGCGCGCGTGCTTGTGCCATGGCGCGATCAGCCACGACCGGCGGACGCGTGTCAAACCGCTCAGCGGGCTTTCTGAACCTCGTACTTCACCTCGACGCCGCGCGACGCCGGGTTCGCCTTCGAGGCCACCAGGTTCACCACGATCTGCAGCGGCTGGCCCTCGGGGCAGACGAACGAGTACTTCGACGCGGCGCTGAACTCGTAGCCCTCGAGCGACGACTTCCCTGCATAGGCGAAGTCCACGCCGAGCTCGTGCTCCATCGCCAGGAGTGGGCCGGAGTAGACGGGCGAGTTCTCCGAGGACGTCTTCGCGAGATCGATGGGCTCGCCGTCGAGCGAGAGCGCCGCGCGCGAGCGACTGAGCCGCTTGCCCACGCTCTCGCGAACGCGGATGGAGACCGGGCACCGCTTCGCGTTCTGCGCGGCCTCCCGCTGACGGTCCATCGCGGTCTTCGCGGCGGCGATGCGGCTCTCGATGGTGGAGTGGCTCTCGGCATCGTGTGGGAGTTGCTCGAGCGCGAGCTCGTACTTTCCCACGGCCGAGTGCGGGCGGCCGGACTGGAGCGTGGCGTCCGCTGCGGCGATGAGCGCGTCGCGGCAGGGGACGCTGGGCTTGTCGGGCGCGCAGCCGTTCGCGTAGGCGCCTTCGTACGCGTCGGCCGCAGCGGGCAGATCGCCCTGGCTGGTGAGCGCGTGGGCCTCGGACAGCTTGCCGGCATCGGGCGCCGTCGCGCACGCCGACGCCGCCAGCGCTGCTGCGACGAGCAACCTCCGGGGCCACGGGTTCAGGCTCATGTCCCGATGATGCGGGCAGTCGGGGCGATGGGCAACTCGGCAGCCTGGCCCACAACCCTTCGTGTCGTTGGGCTTTTTCAAGGTCGGGAGCGCCTTTCTCAGATCGATCGACGGTCCATGTCGGATCTGGACCGGCTGAAACCTCGCATCGATGAAAGGAAGGTGCGTCATGAAGATTCAAGGCTGTGTCGCGCTGGTCACGGGCTCCAACCGAGGGCTCGGAAGAGCGCTCGTCACCGCGCTGCTGGATGCGGGCGCAACCAAGGTCTACGCGGCCGCGCGCGAGCCCACGAAGGTGTCGGCCAGGGACCCCCGCGTGATCGCGCTCGCGCTCGACACCTCGAAGTCCGATGAAATCGCCGCTGCCGCGAGGGTCGCGCGCGACGTCACCTTGCTCGTGAACAACGCGGGCGTCTCCGCGTCGGCGAACGTGCTCACCTCGAGCCAGGCGGCGCTGGACACCGACTTCCACACCAACGTCTTCGGCACGCTCGCGGTCATCAAGGGCTTTCTGCCCGTGCTCGAGCGCGCGCCCGACGGCGCGACCATCGTGAACGTGCTCTCGCTGGTGTCGCTGGGGAGCTTTCCCGTGCTCGGCGGCTACTCGGCGTCGAAGGCGGCCGCGTACTCGATGACGCAATCGCTGCGCCCGGAGCTCAAGCGCAAGCGCATCGACATCCTCGCTGCGCTCCCAGGCCCCATCGACACCGACATGGTGCGCGACCTCGCCATTCCGAAGGCCAGCCCAGCCGAAGTGGCGCAGGGCGTGCTCGCGGGGGTCCAGCGGGGCGAGGAGGAGATCTTCCCCGACCCGATGGCGCAGCAGATGGGCGCGCTCTGGAACAAGAGCCACAAGGAGTTCGAGCGCGCCTTCGCGAGCTTCTGAAACTCACAACCAACCCGAGGAGACAATCATGAATCCCAAGAGCTTCACCACGAGCATCCAGGTCGACGCGACGCCGCAGCAGGTCTTCGACGCCATCAACGACGTCCGCGGCTGGTGGAACGGAAAGATCGAGGGCCGCACCGACGTGCTCGGCGCCGAGTTCACGTATGCCTACAAGAGGCTCCACCGCACCACGCAGAAGATCACCGAGCTCGTCCCCGGCAAGAGGATCGTGTGGCACGTGACCGACAGCCGCATCAACTTCGTCTCGGACAAGCGCGAGTGGGAGGGCACGGACATCGTGTTCGACATCGCGAAGAAGGGTGATGGGACCGAGGTTCGCTTCACGCACGTCGGGCTCGTGCCGACGGTCGAGTGTTACGATGATTGCTCGGCCGGCTGGCGCTTCTTCGTCGCGGGCAGCCTTCGCAGCTTCATCGCCGCGGGCGAGGTGAAGGGCCGCAGCAAGCCGCGCGCGCAGGCCTCGAGGAGCTGAGCCATGGCCGACTTTCTGGTGATCAAGCTCGAAGACGAGAAGGCGCACGCGTCGCAGGCGCCCAAGGCGATGGCCGAACACATCGAGAAGAGCGCCGCGCACGTGGAGGCGCTGCGCCGCGCGGGCAAGCTCCAGGACAGCGGACGGCTGCGGCCCAGCAAGGAAGGCAAGCGCGTTCGGAAGATCGGAGAGCGCATCGAGGTCCGCGACGGGCCCTTCGCGGAAGAGGGCAGGGCGCTCGGCACGTACGAGTGGATTCACGCGGGCAGCCTCGACGAAGCGGTCGAGCTCGCGGCGAAGTCGCCCATGCTCCCAAGCGACGAGCTCGAGGTGCGCCCGGTGATGAAGGGCTTCCTGTCTGGCGACAAGGACGCGCTGCCGGGCAAGCTCTTCGCGTTCGGAGTCCTCGGGAACTCCAAGACGGAAGACGGCTGGGTTCAGGTGATGGATCGCATCGACGCCGAGACGGGCGATCACTTTCCCGAGAACACCTTCCTCAGCGGCTTGCGCCTCGAGCCTCCGCGCACCGGCCGGCGCATCGCCACGCGCGGCGAGCGGCGCGCGACCTTCGACGGCCCATTTCTCGAGAGCAAGGAGGTCATCGGCGGGCTCTTTCTCATGCGACTCACAAGTATCGACGAGGCCGTCCGGTGGGCGAGTGAGACGCGCTTCGTGGTGCACGGCGCGTTGGAGATCCGCGAGCTGTGGAGGAGCTAGGCACAATCTTCGAGCGGACCGTGCGCGTCGAGCGCGGCCGCATCGTGGGCGGGCTCCTGCGGATGTCGCGGAGCCTCGAGCTGGCCGAGGAGGCATTCAGCGAGGCCGCGCTCCTCGCGCTGGTGGCGTGGCGCGAGAAGGTCCCGGCGAATCCGGGCGCCTGGCTGATGACCACGGCCAAGCGCTGCCTGAACGATCTGCGCAAGCGGCAAGCAGTGGCTGCGGCGAAGGCGCCGCTGCTCGCCGTGGAGGCGGAGATGGAAGCGCCGGTGAACATCGACACCGTGAGCGACGATCACCTGCGGCTCATCTTCACCTGCTGCCACCCGGCGCTCTCGACCGACAACCAGATCGCGCTCACCTTGAAGACCGTCTCCGGCTTCGGGACGCCAGAGATCGCGCGGGCGTTCATGACCACCGAGCCCACGATCTCGCAGCGCATTCGCCGCGCGAAGCAAACGCTCGAGGAGACGCACGTCAAATATGAGATCCCCGAGCGCGGCGAGCTCGCAGCGCGCGTGTCGGCGGTGCTCGGCGTGGCCTACGCGATCTTCAACGAAGGCCACACGGCGCAGAGCGGCGCACTGATGCGGCTCGACCTCCAGGCGGAGGCGCTGCGCCTCACGCGGATGCTCTGCGACCTGGTGCCGCGCGAGCCCGAGGCGTTTGGCGCGCTGGCGATCATGGCGTTCGGCGCGGCGCGCGCACACACACGTGTGGATGACGAGGGCTTGCCCATCCTGCTCGACGCACAAGATCGATCGCGATGGAATCGAGAGCTCCTCCGCGAGGGGCTCATGGCGCTGCGGCGCGCACACTCGCTCGGCGGTAGAGGGCCGTACGTGCTCCAAGCGGAGATCGCCGCGGCGCACGTGACGGCGCCCACGTGGGCGAGCACCGACTGGGCGGCCATCCTCGCGGCGTACGACGCGCTCGCGGAGGTCTCGCCGTCGCCGATCGTGTCGATGAATCGGGCGATCGCCGTGTCGATGCTCGACGGGCCTTCGGCGGGCCTCGAGGCGCTGCGTTCGCTCGAGCGGCCTCTCGCCGACTACCACCTCTTCTATTCAACGCGCGCGAACCTGCTCGAGCGCGCGGGTCTTGATTCGCGCGCGGATCTCGAGAAGGCCATCTCGCTCGCGACGAACGACGCCGAACGCCGGCTCCTGGAGCGGCGGCTGCGCGAGCTCGCGCTGAAGCGTCCGTGACACTGACTTGCCTACCTCGGGTGCGAAGCGGCGATAATGCATAGGGGGGCTGGGAGTGCGTCTTGGCTCGCAACCTTGACTCTTTCGCGGCTGCGGCTTCGCCAGGAGCCCTCAATGGCGACCTCCTCACGACTCTCGCGGGTTGCGCCTTCTCGTCGCGCGTCGTCACGCTCGAGATCGGCAGTGAGCCGACCCGGACGCTGTGGCTGAAGTCGGGATGCCTGGTCGGCACGGCGTCCACCTTCATCGACGATCGGCTCGGGGAAGTGCTCGCGTCGCAGGGAAAGCTGGACGCCGCATTCATCAAGCCGATCGGTGATGCCGCGCAGGGGCAGGGCCGACGACTCGGTGAGCTGCTCTGCGAAGACAAGCTGCTCACGCCCAAGGAGCTGGCGGCGGCGCTCGACTTCCAGGTGCAGCGGGTCTTCGTTCGCGCGCTCAGCACGATGGGCGCTGTTCAGGTCATCGAGCCGACGCGAGCGCCGGCTCACCCGGTGAAGACGTCGATCGCTGCGGCGATCGTGGACGCGTTTCGCGCGCACCTTCCACTCGCCGCCGCACACGAGCTGCTGAGCCGGAGCCCGGGCGGCAAGCTCATCGCCACGCCGGCGCAGGTCCAGCAGCTTGCGCTGCGCCCCGAGGAAACGCGCCAGGTGCGCGAGCTGGAGCGCGTGCGGATCAACCCGTCGAGCGTCGCCAATGGCAGCGAGGGGCTCGCGAGGCTCCTGGCCGGGCTGCTCGCGCTGAAGCTGCTGGACTGAGCGGTTGCCAAGTGTCTTGACGTCGGACAGTTGGGCTCGCCGATCGAGTCCTCTGGAATCCTTCGCGTTTCGTGTGCCCGTGGCGTCGAAAGCAACTTGTCGTGTCGCGTTTCGACAATCGGTTTCACCTTCGCGGGAGAGCCGATGAGCTACCGAATCGAGTCTGGGGACACGCTTTCTGGCATCGCTTCGCGCTTCGGTGTTTCGCTCGGCGCGCTCGAAGCGGCGAACCCGCAAATCAGCAACCCCAACCTGATCTATGCAGGCGAGTCGCTCAACATCCCCGGCAGCTCGGACAGCTTCTCGGCCGCGCCCACCCCGAGCGGCAGCTACACGGTTCGAAGTGGCGACACGATGAGCGGCATCGCCGGCCGACTGGGCATCTCGCTCACCGCGCTCGAGCGCGCGAACCCGCAAGTGACGAATCCGAATTACATCTATGTCGGCCAGCGCTTGAATCTGCCTGGCGGCAGCAGCGCCGCACCGAGCGCGCCGTCGCCTGCGCCGAGCTCGTCGGGTAGCGGGACGTACACCGTTCGCGGCGGTGACACAATGAGCGGCATCGCGTCGCGCTACGGCGTGTCGCTCGGCGCGCTCGAGGCGGCGAATCCGCAGGTGGCGAATCCAAATTATATTTATGTCGGCGAGCAGCTAAACCTGCCGGGTGGCGCCAGCTCGAGCGCGCCGGTGAGCGCGCCGACCTCGAGCGTGGGCGGCACGGTGGGCCAGTGGATCGCCGAGGCTCAACAGATCCTCGCGGCGAACGGCATTCCCTATAGCCTCATGAATGCCTCGGACATCGACATCATCATTCAGCACGAGTCGAGCGGGAACCCGAACGCCGTCAACAACTGGGACTCGAACGCCGCCGCGGGCCATCCCTCGGAGGGCCTCATGCAGACCATCGGGCCCACGTTCGACGCGTACAAGCTCCCCGGCCACGACAACATCTTCGACCCGGTGGACAACATCATCGCGGGCGTGCGGTATGCGATCTCACGTTACGGCTCGATCTCCAATGTGCCGGGCGTGGTGAACGTGCACGAGGGCCTGGGCTACGTGGGCTATTGAGTTCGGCATCCGGCCGTCTCACTCCTTCACGTTGGCCTCAATCCGCCGATCCGGAATCAGCCACATCAGCGCCACCATTGCGTACAGCCCATCCGAAATCCGCGGATGGACGAACGCCAACGGGATCGCGGTCGCGTAAAGCACAATCGAGAACTTCCCCTTGAAGTCCGAGCCCAGCGCGGCGGCCAACGCAGAGTCCTGGCCTTGGTTCGACACGAGAGCGCGCGTGAGGATTGTGTAGGCCACCGCGGCCATGAGCAGCGCGATTCCATAGACCGCCGTGGGCAACGCGGCGAAGTGGCCGGCCTGCATCCAGCCCAGCAGCCACGGGAAGAGCGAGAGCCAGAACAAGAGGTGCAGGTTCGCCCAGAGAATCTTCCCGTTCACCCGCTGCGTGACGTGAAGCAGGTGGTGGTGATTGACCCAGTAGATCCCCACGAACACGAAGCTCAGCAGGTAGGTGAAGAACACCGGCGCGACGGTCTCCAGCGCGGTCAGGTCGGCGCCCTGGGGCACCTTCAGCTCCAGGACCATGATGGTGAGGATGATGGCGAAGACGCCGTCGCTGAAGGCCTCGAGCCGTCCCTTGCCCATGCCGCCAAGCCTAGAGGAACTCGCGGAAGCTTTCGCGCGTTATGCGCGCGGAGGTCTTCTGGCGGAGCAGCGAGCCATCGATCGCACGCGACACGTCGACGGCAGCGATGCGCGTGCGCAACTTCGCGGAGTGAAGCCGATCTTCGTCGCTGGCGCGTCGGGCTTCGTCGGGCGCTTGCTCGTGGAGGCGCTGGTCGCCGAGGGGTTCGACGTGCGCGCGGGCAGCCGCAAGGCGCGAACCGGTGGGTCCCGCGTGAGCTGGGTTCCCTTCGATCTCGACGACGCCGCCTCGGTCGCTGATGCGCTGAGCGGTTGTGACGCGGCGTACTTCCTTGTGCACGGAATGGCGCGCGGCCGCGACTACACGGCGTGGGAATCCCGGGCCGCGCTCGTCTTTCGCGCGGCGGCCAAGCGCGCTGGCATCCGACGCATCGTGTACCTGGGTGGCATGGCGCCTGCCGGACGGCCCTCGCCGCACCTGGCGAGCCGCCTGGCCGTGGGCGAGCTGCTGCGCGGCGGTGACGTCCCCGTCGTGGAGCTGCGGGCGTCGATGCTCATCGGGCCCGGGAGCGCTTCTTGGGTTGTGGCGCGCGACCTCGCGTTTCGCTTGCCAGTGATGCTCGTGCCCCGCTGGGTGATGAACCGCACGCAGCCGCTGGCCGTGGAGGATGCCCTGGTTGCGCTCGTCTCTGCGCTTCGCCCGGACGTCGCCGCGCCGTCGGTGATCGAGCTGCCTGGGCCGGAGACGGTGTCGATGGCTGCGCTGTTCCGGCGCATCGCGGCGCATCGCGAGCTGGCGCCGCGAATGTTGCCCGTGCCCGTGCTCACGCCGCGACTCTCCTCGCACTGGCTGCGGCTGGTGACGCGCGCCAACTACGACGTCGCCAAGGAGCTGGTGCTCGGGCTCGAGTCCGACGTGCTCGCGCGCAGCGCGGACGGTTGGCGCGCGCTCGGTCATCCCGAGCTCATCCCGCTGGACGTTGCCATTCGTCGGACGCTGCTCGCCGAAGCGGAGCGGGGGGAGCTCGGGCGGCGGGCGGAGCTGGCAGAGCGTTGGCTCGGCGCGCTGACGCGCAGGCTGAGCGCGCTGTCGCCGCGCGCGCCGCTCCGTAACTAGCTGCCGAAAAATTGCGCACGATCAGAGAGCTGAAAAGATCGCTCCAGTCACTCTCGACTGGAGACACGCATGATTCTCTTGAGCCAGCGGACCCGTCGTTCGGACTCGCCCACCGAGGCGCTGCACCTGCTGTTCGAGGCCTGCCGCGAGCGCGGAGGGTTCGAGATGCTCGCGCTCGCCGATGAGCGGGGCGACTTCATCAGCGGCTCCGCGACGACCGAGGAGCTGAGCCCCGGCGCCATGCGGCGGATCGCGGTGCGCGTGCTGGGCGTGCTCTTCGAGCTCTGCGTGCACGGCGCGGGCGATGAGCGCGAGGTGGACTACGCGCTCGCCGGCACGCAGCGGATTCTCGCGGCGTAGCGCCGCTCGCGCGTTCGACGCGAGCGGACAATCTCCAGTGAGATCGCTCGCCTCGTCGCGCTCGATTGACGTCGGGCCCGCGTGCGTTAGCGTTTGGTATTCCGCGAGGTCGCGAATGGCGAGTAGGCGCGCACGTCGAAGTCGGCCGCGGAACAAGCGGCGCGCGATGGTGGCGCCCAAGACCGAGCCGCGAATCTCGTCGCCGTTTCCGCCTGGACTGGGCTCGCACGTCGCGGCCGAAGCGCGTCTCTGCGCAACGGCCGGGGCAGTCGTCGGCGGCATCTCGGCGGCGGCTTCGAATCTGTCGAAGGTCGGGAAGGGTGAGCTCGGCCTTGGCGAGGCGCTCGGGCGGACCGCGGTCGAAGCGGCGACGGCGGGCGCGCACGGCGCGGCGGTCGGTGCGACGTCCGGGCTCATGCGTGCGGCGCTGCGCGCGGCAGGCATGCGCGGCGTGGCGCGTGGCATGGCGCCGCTCGCCGTCGCGGCCGGTGTGCTCGAAATTGGCTCCGACGGCTACAAGGTCGCGAAGGGCCAGCTCAGCGGTGAAGCGTTCGCAAAGCGCGCGGCGAAGACGGCCGTCACCACCGGAACCAGCTATGCGGGCGCTGAGGTTGGCGCGGCGATTGGCACCATCATCGCTCCGGGATTGGGCACGATGGCGGGCGCGCTGATCGGCGGAATGGTCGGCTACGTCGGCGGCGGGAAGCTCTTTGCTGCCATGCGGAACGAAGAACCGGAGCCCGCGCCCGAGCCGGCGTAGAGCGGCGACCTGGTTCGAGCCGAGCTGCAATAGGACCTCGACAACGCCAAGCGGTGGAGCTGTACGTGCGACTGGCCGAGCTCTACCGCGGGCAACTCGACAAGCCCGAGCTCGCGGCGCAGAGCTATTGGAACGCGCTCGACTTCTGCGGCGAGAACGCGGCGAAGCGGCAGGAGCTCGAGGCGCTGCTGGCGCAGATCGAGGGCTGACGGCCCGACTTTCGCGGCACCACTATCTGTATCGTCGTACGGACCTCGCAGCACGCCTCGGAGGATGTCGACCATGCAGAACTTCGGAACCCGGTGGTTCGGTGTGCTCGTCGCGTCGAACCCGGTCAGGATCCGCGAAGCGTCGATGGGCCGTGCGCCGTGGCGGCCGGAGCCCACGTGACGTTTCTCGACGAACTGCTGCAGGTGCCTCCGCGCGAGCGCGACGCTTGGGTCGATCGGCGGCTCGGGTTCGGAGAGTTGCCCGACGACGGGCCGGACCTTCCCGCCGGCGCAGTGCCGTATCTGCCGAGCGCGGTCGAGGAGATCCTCGCCATGGTGCGCGAGCTGCCGCTGCGCGCCGAGGACGAGCTCGTCGACATTGGCAGCGGAGCAGGGCGCGCGGTGATCCTGGCGAACCTGCTCTCCGGCGCGCGGGCCCGCGGCATCGAGGTGCAGGCGGGCCTGGTGAAGCTCGCGCGCGAGCGCGCGGAGGCGCTGTCGCTTCGGGAGGTCTCGTTCGTGCACGCGAACGCGGCTGACCTCGAGCTCGAGGGCTCCGTCTTCTTTCTCTACGCGCCCGCGAATGGCGAGCTGCTCACGCGCGTGGTGAAGCGGCTCGAGGCCGCAGCCAAGCGGCGGCGAATCGCGGTGTGCACGGTGGCGCTCGAGCTTCGGGGCCAGCCGTGGCTGCGGCCGCGCCGGACGTCGTGCGAGACGCTGACGATCTACGAATCGGTGTGAGCACTCCTGCTAAATTGAGAGGAGGCCGACGTCAGAGAACTGGAGGTGCACGCATGCAACGCTCCAAGTCGCTCGCGGTTTCGGTAGCCCTGCTTGTTTCGGGCCTGCTCAGCGGTTGTGGCGGCAGCGACACCTCATCCACAGCCTCGACGACGTCGACGGCCGGCGCGGCGGGCAGCTCCAACTCCAGCGCGAACGGCTCCACGACCGGGACAGAGTCGTCGACGACTTCGACTTCCGCTTCGTCCTCGGCGTCAACGAGCGCGAGCAGCGGCACCGGAACGAGCGCGTCATCGAGCGCGAGCAGCGGCACCGGGTCGTCGTCGAGCGCGAGCAGCAGCGACGGAACGAGCTCGGCGGGCAGCAGCGGTGCGAGCACCACGAGCTCCGGCTCGACGGGCACCACGAGCTCGAGCAGCTCCAGCAGCAGCGGCTCGACCGGGGCGACGGGCGGCGGGCTCGTGTTGAACCTCCCCCCGACGATGAGCTTCCAGATTGGCCAGGTCGTGAACCTGAACCTCGACGCGCTCTATCGCATGGGCGGCACCGGGCCCTTCACGTACAACTCGACGAACGCGCAAGGCTCCCCGACGCTGCCGAACAAGGGGCTCAGCCTGAGTAGCGCGGGCGTCCTCTCCGGGACGGTGAGCGGGACCGCGGGCGCGAACTTCACCATTGCCGTCGCTGTCACCGACTCCGAGGCGGTGCCGGTCACCGCGCGTGACACGACCGCGGCGACGCTCACGGCAGCTCAGCAATACACGGCGGAGATCAACCTCGCGACGTACGCGGCGAGTGGGATCAAGATCGGCGGTGACACCTCGGTCATCACCCGCAACGAGGCGGCGAACAACCTCACGCTCGTGAACCAGGCGATCGCTGCGATGGGAAACACGCCCGACAACACGACGGGCGACGCGCGCGTGTTCTTCTCCGCGAATGACTCTTCCGGAAATCCGTACACCGCGACGAACCGCGCGGTGATCCTCATCTCCGGCGGCGCCGTCACCTCGTCGAAGCTCAACGTGCTCGACCTGCCGAACGTGTGGTTCAAGGTCTACGACTTCGAGCCGATGTTCGCCGAGAGCGCGGGGCCGCCGCGCATCATGTTCATCCACGGCGTGAAGGCGCCCGTCCTCAACGTTTGCCTCGACGGCAACGGCGCAAATCAGTACCCGACCAACTTTGGACGCCAGCCTTCGCCAACCCAAAACCGCTGGGGTTACTACTCCGACGGGCTCTACGTGCTCGAGTCGGGCAGCTCCGACGGCACGCCGTCCGCAAATGGCGGCCTCACCACGGTCGGCGGCGGAACGATCAACGGCGTCAAAGGAAACATTGTGGTGAAGAACACCCGCGGCGTGACCGGCAACAGCGGGGCGGGCAAGGGCAACCACTACGTCAACGCCACCGAGTGCTTCGACATGGTGCTCCACGGCACCTTCGGCGGCGACAGCTTCACCTACCAGTCCTACGTCGACGATGGTCCGTACACCCAGGTCTCGGAGGACCTGGGGCCTCCCTACAACTCCGGGCCGAAGTTCCACTACACGCAGCTCCACACGAACAGCGGCGCCTCACCCATTTCTCAACTATTGGTGAATATCGATTCGCGGCGGCATGGACCGGGCGCGTTCGGCGGTGGCCGCGTGCAGATCATGCCAGGCAGCGTGGTGAACCACTGCAAGAACAACTACAACTTCGAGTCGGGCGACGCCGCCTCGCTCGCCGCGAGCAAGTACAACACGGCAAACCAGGGGCCGGGCGTGGCGCGGACGCAGGCGGTGATCCTCGGCGACCCGAACAGCAACCTCTACGACCAGGTGATGTCCACCAACGCGACCGCCGTGGGGTTCCAATGCGACGGTCACGACAACGGCGTGGCGACCTACGACATCTACGGCGGCCATTCCCAGGGCGACAAGGTGGTGTTCAACCTGATCGGCTTCGCGCCGAACCATTTCCACGCGTGGGGCGTCAACGCCGAGAGTCCGCGCGCGGGCGTGGCGAGCCTCGGCTCCGCGGCGAACAGCGCGGCGTTCTACGTGAGCGCGCACGGTCAGAACCCGAGCCTCGAGCACCGGAGCGCCAGCGTGCCCGAGGTGACGGGCAGCCCCGAGACGCAAGGACAAGTGACGTGGACGACGTACTGACGAGGCTCCATGACCGGCAAGACCGCAGTGATGATCGGCGCGACCGGACTCGTTGGCTCGCAAGTTCTCGAGCAGCTCCTCGGCGACGAGCGGTTCTCCCAAGTTCGTTCGTTCGGTCGCCGCAAGACCGGCAGAACGCACCCGAAGCTCGACGAGCGGGTCGTCGATTTCGAGAATCCAGCTGCGTGGCAAGCCGACGTGAAGGGCGACGTCGCGTTCTCGTGTCTCGGCACCACGATCAAGCAGGCCGGTAGCAAAGAGGTGCAGCGCAAGATCGACTACAGCTATCAACTTCACTTCGCCGAGGCGGCCAAGGCGAACGGCGTTCGGGTCTACTCCCTCTGTTCTGCCGCGTCGGCCAACGCCCGGAGCCCCGCGTTCTACTCGCGAATCAAGGGCGAGCTCGACCGCGACGTCGGCGCGCTCGGCTTCGAGCGGACGCGCATCTTCCGTCCCAGCCTCCTGCTTGGGGACCGCGGCGACCGCGAGCGCCTCGGCGAGAAGCTGGCGACGCCGGTGTTGCGCGGCCTCAACGCGATCGGGTTGTTCAGGAAGTCGCGGGCGATCGAAGCATCCACGGTCGCGCGGGCGATGATCCGGGCCACCTTCGATGAAGCGCCGGGGACAAAGATCTACACGCTCGACGAAGTGTTTACTGCAGCTGGCGAGTGACAGCTGCTCCGCTTCACCCGGTCTGTCCGACCCACTTCTGCACCCGCGGCGACTTCTGTCCCGCGCGCAGGATTCCAAAGTAGGTCCCGGGCAAGAAGCGCTTCGCGCGCCAGACCCAGGTGCCGTCGGTCTGCGGAATGATGTGCAGCGTGCCGCGCTCCAGGCCGCGCAGCCCCGCGCGCGCCACCTGCTCGGCGCTCATGGTGCTGGCCTGGAAGAACTTCTCGGCCATCGCGCGCTGACGGTCGGCGCCGCGGAAGGTCTTCATCAGCCCGGTCTGGAAGAACGTCGGGCAGAGACAGCTCACCGCAATGTTGGCCGACGCGAGCTCTGCGTGCAGCGTCTCGGAGAGCGAGATCACCGCGGCCTTGGTGACGTTGTACGGCGCCATCTCCGGCAGCGACGCGAAGCCGGCGCTCGAGGCCACGTTGAGGATGAAGCCGCCGCCCGCCTTGCGCATGCGCGGCACGAAGACGTGGCAGCCGTTGATCGCGCCCCAGAGGTTGATGCGGACGATCCACTCCCAGTCGGCAAGCGGCAGCTCGCCCACCATGCCCGCGACCGCGACGCCCGCGTTGTTAACCAAAAGGTCAACACCACCGAAGCTCGCGTCGGCGACGTCTGCGAGCTTCTCGAGGTCGGCAGCCACGCCGACGTCGGCGCGCACAGCGATGGCCTCGGCGCCGCGGGCGCGGGCCAGCACGCAGGTCTCGTCGGCGCCTTCGACGTTCACGTCGCTGATGAGCAGGCGCGCCTGGCGTTGCGCAAGCTCGAGGGCGAGGGCGCGGCCCAGGCCGCTGGCTGCGCCGGTGATCACCGCGCGGGGACGGTCGGGGAGCTTCATCGGTTCTCCAATTCAGGCCGCGCGGGAGGTCGCGGCAGGTTCGAAGTCGTAGGCGGTGGCGTCCAGGTGGCGGTTGCGCCACCAGAACTCGAAGGTGAAGCCCGGCCAGAGCGTGGCGTTGCGGCCCTTCTCATCGAGGTACCAGCTCCGGCAGCCGGAGGCCCACACCGTGCGCGCCAGCCGCCGCTGGAGCTCGTCGTTGAAGGCGCGCTGCGCTTCCGGACGCACGTCGGCGCACTTCACGCCGTGTGCGTCGAGCGCTTGCATGTAGCGCAGCACGTACGCGATCTGCGCCTCGATCATGAAGACCATGGAGTTGTGGCCCAGGCCGGTGTTGGGACCCATCAGCGTGTGGAGGTTGGGGAAGCCAGCGATGGCCGTGCCCCGATAGGCCTCGACGCCTCCCTTTTGCCAGAGATCGTTCAGCTCCACGCCGCCGCGGCCGTAGATGCGCATCGGCGTGAGGAAGTGCTGCACGTCGAAGCCGGTGCCGAAGATGATCGCGTCGACCGGTCGCTCGACTCCGCTCGCATCGACCACGCCCGTCTCGGTGATCTCGGCGATCTCTCCGGTGACCACCTCGGCGTTCGGTCGGGCCAGCGCGCGGTAATAGGTATTCGACATCAACACCCGCTTGCAGCCGGGCAGGTATTTCGGCCGCACCTTCTCGCGCAGCTCGGCATTATCAGGGATTTGCGCGCGGATGTTCTTCTCGCCGAGCCAGCGCGCGGCCTTCATGATCCACGGCGCCTGGGTGAAGCCCAGCACGCGGAGCTCGTGCTGTCCGTAGATGGCCCAGCGCGCGAGCCGCTGCAGCACGGGGAACGTGCGGAAGAGCCAGCGCGAGAAGGCGCCGATGGGCCAATCGGGGTGGGGCAGCACCCAGGGCGCGGTGCGCTGGAAGAGATGCAGCCGCTCCACCTGCTCCACGATGCGCGGCACGAACTGGATGGCGCTCGCGCCGGTGCCCAGGACCGCCACGCGCTTCCCGGCGAGCTCGAAGCCGTGGTCCCACTGCGCGGAATGGAACGCCCTCCCGCGAAAGCGCTCCATCCCGCGCAGCTTCGGGAGCAGCGGCTTGCTCAATGCGCCCACGCCGAAGACCACATGCCGCGCGCGCACCACGCCGAGCGAGGTGAAGAGCCGCCAGAGCTGAGCGTCCTCGTCGAACTCGGCGCGCTGTACCTCGCAGCCGAAGCGGATGTTCGGGCGGACCTCGTATTTGTCAGCGCAGCTTCGTAGGTAATTGAGAATCTCCGCTTGCGGCGCAAACCGGCGGGTCCAGTTCGGGTTGGGCTCAAATGAAAATGAATAGAGGTGTGAAGGAATGTCACACGCGCAGCCCGGGTAGTGGTTCTCGCGCCAGGTGCCGCCGACGTCGTTCGCCTTCTCCAGGATCACGAAGTCGTTTCGGCCGGCCTTCTTGAGCTGAATGGCCATGCCCAGCCCGGAGAACCCGGTGCCGACAATCGCGACCTCCACGTCGTGCTCGGGGCTCATGCGCTCACCTTCTCCAGGGGGTAGCCGGGCGCTGCGGGGTAGGTGCGCTTCCAGTCTTCGAGGAGGTTGCGGTTGTCGTGCTCCCACGGGTGGAAGCTGGGCTTGAAGTAGGCCGCGTAGAGCCGCCACATCTTCCGCAGTCCGCCGGGCCGCACCCAGAGGAAGACGAAGAGCGAGCTCCACTCGCGCAGCGAGAAGAGCGTGCCGTCGGCGCGCATCATCTGGATCTGCTGATCGAAGACCAGCGCCCAGAACATGAGCGTGGTGGCCACCATCACCCACGCGCGCTCGAGGTAGGTGCCGCCCGCGGCCTTGAAGACGTCGAAGGCCACGGCCTTGTGCTCGCTCTCCTCGGCGGCGTGCCAGGTCCAGAGCGCGGCCATGGTGGGGTTGGCGCCCTCGAGCAATCGGGGATCGCTGAGCACGCCGTGGGCGAGCGCGGCGGTGAAATGCTCCAGCGCGCAGGTGGCGGCGAGTCGGCGACGCGCGGGCACAACGCGCGTCACCCGCTTGAGGATGCGCTCGGTGCGCGCCTCCAGCCTCGCAGCGGGGTAGCCCTGCGCCTCGAGCATGCGGTTGTAGCGGACGTGCTCGCGGGTATGCAGGCCTTCCTGGCCGCAGAACGCGCGCACGTCGTGGCGGAGCTGCGGCTCGGTGACGCACTCCTGGTGCGCCTTCACCGAGGCCACGAAGAAGCGCTCGCCCGCGGGGAAGAAGAGGGAGAGGTTGTCGAAGAACGCCGTGACCGCTTTTCGGCCGCCGTGCCAGTGGCGCATCGCGACCGGGTCGAGCGCGAACTCGAGGTTGCGGACGGGGATGTCGACGGCGGTGCGGGTGTCCATGCCGTCATTCATGCCGCGTGATGCGTTGTGGGCCCAGGTCATCTGGTGCCAAAGTCTTGTCATCTTGGGCCACGCCAAACGCCAGCGCGAAGTCCCCTCGTTCCCGGCCATCCACGCGCTGCACGTGGCGGAGCTGGTGTCCCGCTGGGGCGTGGAGACCTCCGCGCTCTTGAAGGGCTCGGGCTTGAAGGAGACCGAGCTCTCGCAGCCGGGCGTGCGCGTGCCGGTGCCGGCGTTCGTGGCGCTGGTGGAGCGGGCGCGGGCGCTGACCGGCGAGCCAGGGCTGGGCGTCTACTTCGGGCTGCAGATGCGCGCCTCGTGGCATGGCTACCTCGGCCTCGCGGTGATGACCGCGGGCAACGTGGGCCAGGCGCTGGAGCTGGCGCAGCAGTTCTTGCCGACGCAGACGCGCGCCCTGGCCTTCGAGCTGGAGGTCGCCAACGAGAAGGCGTCGCTGGTGATCCGCGAGCAGTACGACCTCGGCCCCGCGCGCGACGCGATCGTGCTCGCGCTGGTGGTGGGCATGTGGAAGCTGAGCAGCGCGCTCACCGGTCAGACGCTGGGCGGTCGCGCGGAGGTGGCGTTCCCCGAGCCGGGCTACATGGCGCGGCTGCGTCACGTGGCGCCGCCACACCTGAGCTTCGGGGCGAAGGAGAACCGCCTGAGCTTCGAGGCGCGCATGCTGCAGACGCCGTTCACTTCGGCGGATCCGGCGGCGCTGCAGCTCACGCGGGAGCAGTGCGAGCGCGAGCTCGAGGCGCTGGGCTTCGACGGGCCGTTCCGTGAGCGGGTGAGGGCGCTGGTGATGCGTCGGCGCGGCGGGGTGCGGTCATTGGAAGAGGTTTGCGCGGAGCTGCAGATGTCGGCGCGCACGCTCAAGCGGAGATTGGCCGACGCGGACACGAGCTACTCGGAGCTCCTCGACGGCGAGCGCGAGAAGCAGGCGACCGCGCTGTTGAAGACGACCGCGCTCTCGATGGACGTGATCGCCGAGCGGCTGGGCTACTCGGACGTGGCGAACTTCACGCGCGCATACCGGCGCTGGACGCGGGCGACGCCGGGGGCAGTGCGGCGGGGAGAGCGCGGACGGCGCTGACCGCGCGCACCCTTCCAGCTAGTCTCGCCCCATGGCTTCACGTCGCTCGCTCTCACCGGTCCTCCTGCTGGGCGCCGGAGCGGGCGAAGCCGCCTGCGGAATCCTCTACATCGCGAGCTACCTGCGGCGCGGCGGCGTCGAGGCGTACGTTCGCGTCTTCGACTGGGACGTGACTGAAGACGAGATGCGCACCTCGCTCGAGGCGCTCCTCGGCCGCGTCCGTCCCAAGGTCATCGGGCTCAGCCTCAAGTGGTTCCACCACGTCTACCGGGCCATCCAGCTCGCGCGGATCATTCGGGACATCGATCCCGAAATCCGAATCGCGGTGGGCGGAAACACCGCGGCCCATTGGTGGCGCGAGCTGTCTGCCCTCGACTGCTTCGACGACATCATCCTCGGCGACGGCGAGCTCCCGCTGCTCGCGCTCTGCCAGGGCCATCCCGCGCCGCCGAACTGCATCTCGCGGAAGTCCGGCGTGAAGCCGGAGCGCGTCCCGCTCGAGTACGTGCAGTCCGCCACCAACAGCGACGACGTCTACTACTCGCACTTCTCGGAGCTCTTCCTCAGCGAGCGCGACCGCAACGCGTTCTCGGGTTGGATTGCCCCGGGTAAGGGCTGCAAGGAGAACTGTTTGTACTGTGCAGGCGCGCGGAAGAACCAGCGCGAAGACTTTGGGAGATTGAATCCCTTCGTGCGGCCTGAAGGGCCGGTGCGCCGCGACCACGCCGAGATCGCTCCGCATACTTGGCAAATTCGCTACGACTTTCCGGGCAGCACTGCCGAGTACCTCGAGGCCACCTGGGCGGGCGTCGATCTGTCGAAGCACCTGTGCACGTATTTTCTGTGGGGCCTGCCCACCATCGAGATGATCGATGCGCTCTCGAGCCACTTCGAGAAGGTCTACGTGGTGCTTGACATCGGGTGCTTCTCCGAACTCCAGCGTCAGGCGCTCATGAGTAAGGGTGTGCTCAAGCCGTGCCCGACCAATGCTGAGCTGTTCAACTTCATCGAGCTCAGTCGGAAGAATCGCAATGTGGAGCTCGAGGTCTCGGGCATCGCTGGGCTGCCGCTCGCGAGCAAGGAGACGCTGCGGGAAGAGTTGAAGTTCGCCGAGACGGTCATCGCGATGGATTGCGTGGGCGGCTATCAGCGGCTGGAGGCGCAACCCGGCGCGCTCGTCACCGACCGGCCCGAGCGCTACGACATGCAGACCGAGGCCAGGAGCTTCTCCGAGTTCCTCTCATACTTCGAGCAGCTCGAGCCCGGGGACAACTCGGTGCCCATGATTCGCTTCAAGGATCGCGCGCTGGAGGCGGAGGTCCAGCGCACGGCCGAGCAGGTGTCGGAGCTGGCGTGGGCGCATCGCACCAAGCGCCGCGAGGTGCCCATGAAGGCGACGACGCGGCTGCGCACGGCGGCCTCGAGCCGCCAATTCACCATGTCCGATTGGTTTGGGTCGCATGGTGTCCCGGCCCGGGTCGCGAAGGAGCCGATGACCGTGGTGCGCTCGACCTACGGCGCGTACCTCAACCTCACGACTGCGGTGAGCCCCCGCAAGTTCGCGGATCCGAGCTTGCGGCACGGCGAGGAGGCGCGAATTCTCCAGGCGGCGCTGTTGACGTTCGATCAGCCGATACCAGTGCCCCAGGGCGTGACGCGACTGGCTTCGAGCGCGCGGATCGATGCGCAGACTGCGCGTGAGGCGATTCAGTTCCTCGCCGAAGGGCTGTTCCTGCAGCCCGGCTGACGCGATGATGGGTGAGATGGGAACCTCATCTCGACGCGCCTTGGTGCTGGCGGGCGGCAGCTTCGCCGCGAGCGCGTGGGAAGTCGGCGTGCTGGCCGGCCTGGCTTCAGCGGGAGTCGATCTTCGCGATTCCGACTTGTTCATCGGAACGTCTGCGGGAGCTCGTGTGGCCCTGCACCTCGCGGTCGGAACCGATCTGGAAGCGCTCTTCCAGCAGCAGTCCGAAACCATTCGCGGCTTGCCTTCGGCACCGACGCTCGATTGGCAAAGCATTCGCCGCGAGTGCGCCGAGGCGAAGGCGGCGGGAGGCGGCCACGAGGCGATCCTCAAGCGCTTCGGCGCGATCGCCCTGAAGCACGCGTCGCTGGCGCCCGCGGATCTGCAAGCTCGGCGAGAGACCATGGCCGCGCAGCTTCCGGTGCAGACGTGGCCCGAGAAGCCGCTGTCGATTGTCGCGCTCAACGCGGAGACCGGCGCGCGGCGCGTGTTCAACAGCGCGAGCGGAGCGAACCTCGTCGACGTGATGATCGCCACGACGGCGTCCTTCGGCTCGCCTCCTGCGTTGATCGACGGGCAGCACTACATCGACGGCGGATATCACTCGAGCAACAACGTCGATCTCGCCTCCGGACTCGACGAAGTGATCGTGCTCTCGCTGCGCGCGCCGCCGGGAGCGTTGGCGCTCGTTCCCCTCGATGAGAGCGTCGCGTCCCTGAGAGCCAGTGGAAAGCGCGTCACGGTGATTCAGCCCGACACCGACTCCGAAGCGGCCATGACCTCCGGCAGCCCCGGCAATCCGGCCATCCGCGCGCCCATCGCGAAGGCGGGATATCAGCAGGGCAAACGCCTCGGCGCCTCCGGTCTATCTGCTGCGACCTTGTGACGTCTCACGCACCAGAGCATCGACGAACGCGCGCACCTGCGGTGGCAGGTAACGCGACGGCAGATAGAGCGCGTAGATCTTTCGCGTCACGGGCAACGCACCGGGAAGAACTTCGCGCAGGGATTTGGCTGCCACCTCGCCGCGCGCGAGGTACTCGGGCAGCTCGGCGATGCCCAGGCCCGCGAGCGCGGCCTCTCGCGCCGCGAGGATACTGTCGGTTCCAAACACCACGCGACCCTGCAGTTGCCGCGTGGCCCCGCTGCTGTACGCAATGACCGCGTGGGACGCGAGCTCAGCGAGCGATCTCGGAGCGCGCGCGCGACGCAAGTAGGCAGGGCTCGCATAGAAGCCGCGCCGATCCTCGGCGAGCGGACGCGCGACGACCTCGGCCGGCAGCGCAGAGAGGATGCGCACCGCCACGTCGACGCGCTCGACGACCATATCGACCACGCGATCGTCGCACTTCAAGTGAACATCGAGCGCCGGGTGCTCGCGAGCGAGCGCGGCAAGCACGGGCGCGACCTTGAGCGAGCCGTACACCATCGGCGCGGAGACCCGCAACGTTCCGCGCATGTTCTTGTCGCGCGACGAGGTCTCGCGCTCGATCCCTTCGAGGTCGGTGAGCACCTGCCGCCCCCGCGCGAGGTACGCATCCCCCGCGTCCGTGAAGGCCACGTGGCGCGTCGTGCGTTGGAGCAGCCGAACGCCGAGCCGCTTCTCGACGCGCGTCACGGCCTTGCTCACCGCCGAAGGCGACAGCCCCATCCGCGAGGCGGCGGCCGTAAACGAACCGCCATCCGCAATGGCGACGAGCAGTTGAAGTCCGTGTGCTGCGTCGGCGACGTCGCTCGAGGTGGGGAGCCTGGGCATCCCGTGAACCTATCCGGCCGAGGACGATTCGTGAATGCAATTCACAAGGGCTTCGCCTCGGAACTCCCTGGTCTCGCCGCGTCCGCGGTCGTACATGGGACATGCAACATTCACTGAATCGGAGGAGGAACCATGAAGCGCAGCGCCAATGCCAAATGGGAAGGCAGCATCAAGACTGGCAACGGGACGTTCGGGGTCGCGAGCGGAGCGATCAAGGGAACGCCGTACAGCTTCAAGACCCGCTTCGAGGGCACGCCGGGCGCGAACCCCGAGGAGCTCATCGCAGCGGCCCACGCGAGCTGCTTCAGCATGGCCGTCTCGGCCCAGCTGGCCGAGCGGGGCATCACGCCGGACTCGATCGAGACGGCCTGTGAGATCAACTTCGAGAACCTCACGCTCACGAGCAGCAAGCTGACGACGAAGGTGACCGCGCGCGGCGCCGACAAGTCGAAGATCGAAGAGGCGGCGGCTGCGGCCAAGGCTGGCTGCCCGATCTCGAAGGTCCTCAAGCTCGAGATCAGCCTCGAGCTGAGCATCGTCAATTGATGCGCTGGAGGGCGCCCCGCCGAGTGGGGTGCCCTCCGCGTTTTCGAAGGGAGGGGACATGCCCAAGGGCTACTGGGTCGGACGCATCGACATCCGCGTGCCGGATCGCTACCCGGAATATGTGTCGGCGGCGAAGCCTGCCTTTGACAAGTACGGCGCGAAGTTCCTCGCGCGCGGCGGCAAGTTCGAAGCCGCGGAGGGGACGGCGCGCGCCCGCAACGTGATCATCGAGTTCGAGAGCCTGGAGGCCGCGCAGGCCTGCTACCGCTCGCCCGAATATCAGGCTGCAGCGGCGATCCGGCAGGAGATCGCTCAGACCGAAGTGGTGCTCGTTGAAGGCGTGTGACGCAGGCGCAGCAAAACCTGATACGCACGAGGCGTGTTTCGGCACGACTTAGGGTTGTTTGATGCGCTGACGCTCGCCGGCTGGCTCGCTGTCGTCGGCTCCGCTCGCTTCGTGCACTCGGAGCGGCTGGCCCGTGCCGGCCGCACCGTGAATTGGCGCGCGCTGATGCTGTTCTTCGGGACCTTCGTCGGCATCTACTCGCTGGTCGCTGTCGGCGTGGCGCCCGCATTCGTGCGCGTGCTGCCCCTGTTCGCCGCGTTTCACGTGGCCGTCTACATCAACTTCCTCGCGCTCCTGCGCCCTCGCATGCGCTCGCTCGCGTACCTGTCGCTGATCGGCTGGCCAGCGGCGTTCTTCACTGCGGGCACGCTCTTCGCGCTGCCGTGGGCGTTGGCCCGCGGGCTCGGGTTCGAGCCGTGGGCGCCCTGGCTTCCCTACACGTTCGCGATGGTTGGACTCGTCCAATCGCTCGTCACGCAGCGCGAGACCATTGAACTCGTCGTCGTCGGGCCGAAGGGCGCCGCCGTAGAGCCGTTGGGGCGCCATCCGCAGGGAACCGAGCGTGTGCAGCGTCCGCTGCGAATCGTGCAGATTTCTGATCCGCACCTCGGGCCATTCATGTCGGTCGCGCGGCTGCGGCGAATCGCAGAGCGCGCCGTTCAAGCCAACCCGGATCTCATTCTTCTCACGGGTGACTTCCTGACGCTCGAGTCGCAAAACGATCCGAACCTCCTCGTCGAAGCGCTGGCGCCGCTGAAGGCGCTTCCCGGTCGGGTGTTCGCGTGCCACGGAAATCACGATTTGGAAGCGCCGGAGATCGTCGCGCGCGCGACGAGCGAGAACGGCATTCGGCTGCTCATTGATGACGCGGTGGTGCGCGAGACCGAAGCCGGTCGCGTGCAGATCGTCGGCATGAACTTCGTGTTCCGCGAGCGCGAGGCGCACCTCGCGCGTGTGTGCGCCCAACATCCCCGCGAGCCGAACGCGCTCCGCATCATCCTTCTGCACGACCCGGGCGCGTTCAAACATCTCCCGAGCGGCGAAGGCGATCTGGTCCTCTCGGGACACACGCACGGCGGCCAGGTGGGCCTGCTCAGCGTCGGGCTGCGCTGGACGTTTCTTCGACTCTTCGTGGGCGATCGAATCCCCGACCACGGCTTCTGGGCGCGCGGCACGGATCGAATGTGGGTGCATCGCGGAACCGGACACTATGGATTTCCACTTCGCCTCGGCGTGCCGGCCGAGGAGAGCGTGCTCCTCGTTCATCGGCCACGGCTCTGAGCTCCGTCGCTCTGCTCATCGCTGCGTTGCTGACCCTCGCTTCGGTGGTGTGGAGCACGCTGCGCTTTGACATCTCGCCGATGCCCTCGAGCGCGCAAGCGCGCCGCGCGATTCTGAGCTGGATTCCCGCGGACACCACCGGGGAGATCTACGAGCTCGGCGCCGGCTGGGGCTCGCTGGCATTTCCCATCGCGCGACAGTGCCCGCGCGCGCACATCATTGCGTTGGAAGGCTCGCCGGTTCCGTACTTGGTTTGTTGGCTGCGGAAGCTGCTGCGGCCTGCGCCGAATCTGACCTTGCGCTTCGGTGACTTCTCCGAGGTCGACCTCACGCAAGCGAGCGGCGTGGTCACCTACTTGTGGACGGGCGGGATGGCGCAGCTCGGTTCCAAGTTGAGCGCGCTGAAATCCGGGAGCTGGGTCATCAGCTCCACGTTCGCGTGGCGGGGAAGGGAAGCGACCGACGAACGGACGCTCGACGATCTCTGGCGCACAAAGATCTACCGCTACGTCCTATGAAGTTACGGCTGAAGCACCAGCTCAGCGTCGATGGTGATCTTGATGTTGTCTCCCACGACGACGCCCGCGGCCTCGCCCGGGTAGTCCCAGTTGATGCCGAACTCCTTCCGATTCACCGACGTGGTGGCCTCGATGCCGCGGCGGATTCCCCCGGCATGGTTGAACGGAGGCGGCGCGGTGATCGCGAGCGTCACCGGCTTGGTCACGCCGTGCATCGTCAGATTGCCGGTTACTGAGTAGGAAGTAGCGCTCGATTTGCTGAAGCTGGTCGAGAAAAAGTTGATGGTTGGGAACTTGGCCGCTTCGAAGAAGTCCGCGCTCTTGAGGTGCGTGTCGCGCTCCTCGACGCCGGTCGAGATCCCGTTCACGTCAATCGTCGCGTTGATCTTCGAATTGGCGGGCGCGGCCTCATCCAGCGTGACGGTTCCGGACGGCTTCGCGAACATGCCGCGCACGTTCGTCAAGACGTGCCTGCAGACGAATGACACCGAGGAGTTCTCCGGATCGAGCTCCCACTTCGAGACCTGGGGCACGGCAGGCACGGGAACCGATGGCAGGTCCTGCTCGACGGAAGGCGAGGTTGGCTTCGCCGTGTCCCGCGAGGTGCAGGCAGGAACGGAGGCCAGCGTGATCGCAGCGAGCACCGAAAGGCGCATCGAGAGTCTCCCAGGGGGGCGCGTGAGCGTCATCGAGATGGAGGTCCGCACTCAGCAGGTGTGGTGACCCCAACCTGAATGAAGTTACAGCGCTGTCCTGGGACCGCCGGCAGGCTGCGGTTCGTCGATGGTGTCCGCGCGGCGGCGCGGGCTCCCCGACGACGCGCGGGGTGAGCCGTTCGCGCTGGCACTACGTGTCAGAGGCCTTCCGCGAGGTCGGCTTCGACTCCAGCGCCTTCTCGAGCTCCTGCAGTGCCTCGCCGGTGTACACGGCGAGCTTCTGCAGGTGCGGCAAGGTATCGCGGCAGCCGATGAAGCCGAGCCCGAGCGTGCCCGCGTAGCTCTGACAGGTGATGTTCAGCGCCATCCCGTGGGTGGGGATGGAGACCGGGTAGCTCGCCTCGAGGCGCGCGCCCCGGAAGTACAGCGGCTTGTCGGGGCCGGGCACGTTGGAGATGCACACGTTGAAGGTCACCGGAAGCCATGGCGGCACACCGGCCAGCGCTTGCAACGACTGAAGCCCGAACGGAGCCATCAACAGTGCGCTGTAGGCGAGCATCGCGCTTTGGGACATGCCCTGGAGCTGCTCCTTCGCTCGCTGCGTGGAGGCGATGATCGCCTCGAGGCGCGCGCGCGGGTCCTCGAGGTCGGTCGCCATGGAGGCGAGGATCGCGCCGACGGCGTTGCCGCCACCGGGGTCGTCCTTGGGCCGGATGTTGACGGGCAGGAACGCCACCAGCGGCTTTTCGGGGAGCTGGCCAAGATCCTGAAGGAAGCGGCGCAGCCCGCCCGCGCACAACGCAATCACCACATCGTTGAGCGTGCCGCCCGCGGTTTTGGCGAGCTGCTTCAACCTGTCCAATTGATACTTTTGAGTGGCGAATCTGCGATTGCGTCCAATGCGCGCGTTCAGGATGCAGGGCGGCGCCTTGAGGGGCGGCGTGAGGTCCGGCGCCCTTCCGCGGGCAGCGGAGCCCAGGGATGCCAGGGCGAGCCCGACCGACTTGAACGCGCTCAGCTCGCTGCGTACCTGGCGCAGCAGGCTGCCGAAGTCCGCGGCCGGCGCATCGGCGGTGGTGCGCTCCGGCGGGGGCAGGGTGAAGAACATCGACTTGCGCTCGGCCGGATCCGTGGAGAGGCTCCGCGCGAGGATGCGCATGCTGGTGATTCCATCGACCAGCGAGTGGTGACACTTCACATAAAGTGCAAAGCGGCCGCCCTCGAGGTTCTCGATGAGATGCAGCTCCCACGGCGGCCGATGAAAATCGACCTGATTGGAATGGAGCCGCGACACGAGCACGCCCAGCTCGCGCTCGTCACCCGGCTCGGGGAGGGCGGAGCGGCGCACGTGGTAGTCGAGGTCGAGGTGCGCGTCCTCCACCCACGCCTGCAGCGGGTTGCGGAGGAGGCGCGGGGTGGCCAACTCCAGGTTCCACGGCGGCCTCACCTCGCGCGACTCGCGCACCTCGGCCATCAGCTCGCGAAGAAAGTCCGGCGGGGCGTCGGGCGGCGGCGTGAAGGGCATCAAGCCCGCCACGTGCATCATGGTCTCGCGGGTCTCGAGGTACAGGAAGAGCTTGTCCAGCGCAGAGAGCGGCTTGGGCATGGGGCTCCCGATCAGGAAGGGCGCAGCGGCGTGGACCACACCGAGTCGAGGAAGTTGCGCAGCTCCGCGTCGAGGCGGCCGGGCCGCAGCCGCCACTCGAGGATCGAGTTGGCGAGCACCAGCCGCGCGTTGGGCAGCTCGTCCGCGAGCATCTCCGCGTCGCTGAAGGGATGAATCGGATCGGACGGGTGGCCCACGATCAGCGCCGGGTGCTGCAGGCGCAACCGGTCCTCGCGCGGCGGGGCCACGCGGCCAAAGGTGACGCCGTCGAGCACCGCCAGCGACGCCGCCGGGTCGCGCCGGATGAAGTCCAGCAGCAGATCGGCCATGAAGTGGAAGCGCGGCACGCGCCGCGCCACCGACGACACCGCGCGCATCACCCCCTGGCCGCCCACGCGCAGCGCCAGGGCCAGCGGCACGAAGAGCGCCGCGGCGCCGGCGAGGCCGTGCTCCAGGACCGGCATCTCCAGGACCAACGCGCGCACGCGCTCCGGGTGGGCCACCGCCACCTCCAGGGCCACGTTCGCGCCCAGCGAGGTCCCGCCCACCACGGCCTGCGGGAGCTCGAGGTGATCGAGCAGCGCGAGGACGTCGCGACCGAAGTGGGTCATGGAGTAGGCGTGCATGTCATGCGGCTGGGCCGAGGAGCCGTGGCCGGGCATGTCCACGGTGAGCACCCGGTGGCCGCTCTGGGCGAGCGCGGGGCCGAGCTGGGCGAACATGGTGCCGTCCATGAGCAGGCCGTGCGTGAGCACGATCGGACGCGCGCCGCTGCCGTACTCGCGGAAAGCCACCCGTCGGCCGTGGTGCACGAAGCTCTGGGGCCGCGGCAGCTCGAGCGACATCGTCAGAAAACGTTAACCCAAATCTGACCAGAGTCGATGGCGCCTCGCGTGCTCAGCGCCGGGGTCCACGCTTGTCGGCGCTCGACGCGTCCTGCACACTCGCTGCATGCCGATGGCGAGCGCGCGCGGGCTGCGCATGTACTACGAGCTGCGCGGGAGCGGGCCGCCCCTGCTGCTGGTGATGGGTTGGAGGGCCAACCTCGACTGGTGGCCTCGCGCGCTGCTCGCGCCGCTGGAGGCGCGGCACCGGCTCATCCTCTTCGACAACCGCGGCGCGGGCCGCACCGGAGACCCCGGCGGCGCCTTCTCCATCGCGCAGATGGCCGACGACGCCGCGGCGCTCCTCGACGCGCTCGACGTCCCGCGCGCGCACGTCTTCGGCGTCTCCATGGGCGGGATGATCGCCCAGGAGCTGGCGCTGCGGCACCCGGCGCGTGTGGACAGATTGGTGCTGGCGTGCACCCACGCAGGCGGCACGCAGGCGATGGCGCCCGACCGCGCCATGCGTCGAGCGTGGCTGCGCGTGGTGGGGACGCGCTGGGGACTGGAGCGGCGGCTCTCGTACCTGCTCTTCTCGAAGGACGTCCAGAGCGAGCAGCCCGAGCTCTGGCGCGACTTCGCCGCGGTGGTGGGCCGCGCGCGCATCAGCGAGTGGGCCAGCGCCAAGCAGTTCCTCGCCATCGCGCGGCACGCGTCGCATCGGCGCATCTCGGAGATTCGTGCACCCACGCTGGTGCTCGCCGGCGATGGCGACCTGATGGTGGCGCCGAAGAACGCCGAGTGGCTGGCGTCGAAGATTCCCCAGGCGCGGCTGGAGGTGGTGCCTGGCGCCGGGCACGCACTCCTGCACGAGCATGCGCTCCGCATCGACGGGCTGTTGGGCGAGTTCCTCGGGGCGCAGTCGACGTGAAAGGTCCAGCAGGTGCGCTGGCGCTTGAACGACCTCCGGCCTGGCTGATGGCGGCCCGTGCTACGTTGCTCGCGATGCCGCGCGTGGCGTCCGAGTGGGTCGATGCTCCGCAATCCCTTCGAGCCCGGTGAGCCGCACCCGCTGGCGCGCCAGGCTGCCGAGGCTCTGCAAGAGGAGCTCGCGCGCCTGCCGACCCCGCAGCGCGAGGACGCCGCCGCCGGGAAGATGTTCGGCGTGTTGGTCGCCCGCGATTCAGCGGGGCATCTCACGACGCTGCGCGCGTTCGCAGGGATGCTCGGCGGGAGATGGGACGTCGACGGCTTCGTCGGGCCCGTCTTCGATCTTGTGGCGCGCAACGCCTGGTGGCCCGCAGCCGAACGAGAGCTGCGCGAGCTCGACGAAGCCATCGACGCGCCTTCGAAGCGTGCCTCGGCGCTGTGCACCCAACTCGAAGCGCTCGCGCACAGCCACGCCGCCGCCGAGCGAGATTCGAAATCCCGGGACGAAGCCCTGCGCGCCGAGCGGCACGCCCAGCGGACGGCGCTCGGCGGCGCACCCGAGACGGACGAGACCCGCGCCGCCCTCGCGCGCTTGTCCAACGAGAGCCAGCGCGCCCGCGACGCGCGTCGTGCTGAGAAGGCGGCGCACCTCGCAGAACGCGAAAGCATCCTCAAGTCCATCCGCGAGCAAGAGGTCGCGCGAGACGCCCTCAAGCGCCAGCGCGCCGCGCGCTCCAACGAATTTCTCGAGGCGCTCCTCGCCGGCTACCAGCTCTGCAACGCGCGCGGCGAGGTTCGCAGTGTGAAGGAAATCTTCGCGCCCGAGGCGCCTCCGGGCGGCGCGGGAGATTGCGCGGCGCCCAAGCTCTTTGCGCACGCGCAGCGAAACGCCCTGCAGCCGATCGCCCTGGCCGAGTTCTGGTGGGGCGCGTCACCCGTCTCGGGGACGCGGCGTCACGGCGCCTACTACCCGTCGTGCCGAAGCAAGTGCGGGCCGGTGCTCGCGCACGTGCTGCAAGGGTGGGACGTCGAGTCGTTCGCGATCCCCGGCGCCGCGCCCATCGCGCCCGACGAGCCGCGCACGCTCTACGAGGACCGCTGGCTCGCCGTCGTCGACAAGCCGGAGGGGCTGCTCTCGGTTCCCGGCCGCCACCACGCCCTGCGCGACTGCGTGCTGGCTCGCCTGCGCGCGCGCTATCCCGACGCAACGGGGCCGATCATCGTCCACCGGCTCGACCTGGACACGTCCGGCGTCATGGTGGTCGCCAAGGATCTGCGGACGTACCAGGAGCTCCAGCGGCAGTTCGCGAAGCGGGAGGTCGAGAAGCGGTACGTGGCGATCGTCGAGGGTGACGTCGCGGGCGGGCAGGGGGCGATCGATCTTCCGCTGCGCGTCGATCTCGATGATCGGCCCAGGCAGATGCACGATCCCATTCACGGCAAGGCGGCGCTGACCACGTGGGCCGTGCTCGCGCGCGAGAAGGGGCGCACGCGGCTCGCGCTGAGGCCGCACACCGGACGGACGCATCAGCTGCGCGTGCATGCGGCGCATCCGCTGGGGCTGAATGCGCCGATCGTGGGCGATCGGTTGTATGGGACGGCGGCGGAGCGGCTGCACCTGCATGCCGAGCGCGTGCGATTTGTGAATCCGGGGAATGGATCGACGCTCGAGCTTGAGAGCCCGACGCCGTTTTGACCGCCCTCAGCGCTCGGTCTCGCCCCGCCGCCAGTATCGATACCCGTTGGTCCGACACGGCACGCCCAGCTCGCCGCACACCTCGCGAAGCACCTCCGGCCCGTAGAAGTGATTCTTCACCCGCGTGACCCGCTCGCCATCGACCTCGAGCTGGATGAACGCGCGAACGAACTCGCCGTCCTCGTGCTGGTACCAAAGCACGACCACGGGCTCGCCGCGGTGCACGCGCAGCTCGGCCCGCGGCGACTCCGGCAGCATCTGATCGTGCGCCTCCAGATCGAGGAACTGGCGCGCCATCGGATCCACCACGCGCCGGGTGCCGAAGAGCATCCCCTTCACCGGGCCGTCGCGGACGGCGTCCTTCCCGTACTCGT
Source organism: Deltaproteobacteria bacterium (assembly GCA_018266075.1). Taxonomy (GTDB): domain Bacteria; phylum Myxococcota; class Myxococcia; order Myxococcales; family SZAS-1; genus SZAS-1. The sequence goes on from JAFEBB010000015.1 coordinate 94,749, forward strand.
CGGTGGCGCCCACCACCTCGAGCGCGGCGTCGTCGACGAGCAGCGAGGTCAGTCGTTCGAGATCTCGCGCGTTGAACGCGTCCACGAAAGCGTTCAACACGGCGGAGGTGGGCGTGCGCGCCGGAGCGACCGCCTCGTCGACAGCGAGCTTGCCCCGCCCGCGATGCAGCGCTGCCTTGACCGCGCCGGTCGTGGTCACGAGCACCTCCGCGATCTCCTCCAGCGTCAGATCGAACGCGTCCTTGAGCACCACCGCGGCGCGCTCCTGCGGCGAGAGCGATGAAATGAGCGTTCCCGCAGCCTCCCGGGTGGCTTGTGGCTCGGGAGCCGCGAGTAAGTGCTCGCGCTCGGGCAGCGCCGTCTCCCGTCGCGCCCGGACCCGATCGATCCAGAGGTTGGACGCCATTCGGAAGAGCCACGCGCGCGGACTCGACGGCGGCGATTGGTGCCATTGCGCCAGCGTGACGAACGCCCGGGCCAGCGCGTCCTGCGACAAATCCTCCGCGTCCCACGGGCTCCGGGTGAGGTGGCGGCAGTAGCGGTACAGCTCGGGCCGCAGCGGCTCGTAGGTGTCGAGGAAGCGCTGCCAGGTCTGCCGGGCGGCGTCGTTCAGGGCTTCGAAGGGCGTTTGGGGTGCGTTCATGTCGTGGAGACGTGCGAGGAGGTCCAAAGGATACGGGCCTCACGCCTCCATCTCTGCTATTCGCGCCCGCTCCCGAGCTCTCCCACGGACGCCTGGTGCACCCACGCCTCGAGACGATCGCTGGGCTGGTCCCGGATGCGGTGAGGCGCCGCGGTTGGCCGCTGCTCTGCACCGCGCAGGCGGCGTTCGTGCTGAAGTGTGTGTCCCGCGCCTTGGCCCAGCAGCGCTATGGCGTGCTCTGGTTGCCGGTGCTGTCGGGGCTGCTCCTGGCGGCCTGGGCCGTGCGCGCGCTGGTGCAGTCGCTGCGCGCGGGGCGTCCCGCGTTCGGCCTGGTAGCGGTGGTGGCCTTCCTGGCGCTCGCGGGCATGGCGTCGCGCCGCATGGCCTACCGCCCCGAGGGCGACGAGCCCTGGTACCTGCTGCAAGCCGAGTCGCTGGCCCTCGACGGCGACCTGGTGGTCGAGCCCGCCGAGGCGGCCGCGCGCTCGCCGTGGGCCTACGGCGAGTCGATGCAGCCGCCATATCAGCTCGCCCAGTTCGACGGGATCTGGCGGGTGCCGCACTGGCCGGCCGCGGCGCTGATCTGGATTCCGGCCACCGCGCTGCACAAGCGGGTGCTGGGGCTGCTGCTCCAGGCGCTGCTCGTGGCGCTCGGTCTCGGGGCGGGCGCCGCGGTCTTCGCTCGCCTCTCGCGCTCGGACGCCGCCGGATGCGCGCTGGCGCTCTTGCTCCTGGCTTCGCCGCTGACGGAGTTCGCGCTGCTGGCCTTTCCCGATGGCCAGGCCGCCGCGCTCTGGCTGCTCGCGGCGTGGCTCTTGATGAAGCCCGGGTTGCAGCGGGCCGCGCTGGCCGGCGCGCTGCTGGTGCTGGCCGCGGCGATGCGCCCCGCGCTCTTGCTGGCGATCCCGAGCGCGGGCGTCGCGGGCGCTTGGGCGCGTGTCGAACGTCCGTCGCGTGGTGAGGTGCTGACCTTTGCCGCGTCGCTGGTCCTGGGGTTGGCGGGCTTCTGGGTGTCGCAGCGGCTGACCTACGGCGCGATCTCGGTGCAGCCCTTCGCGCTCGACTTGCCCCACGCACCGGGCTTCACCTTCGCGGCGCTCTTCGAGCCTGGACGCGGCTTGCTGCCGAACTACCCGGTGTGGCTCGCGGTCGCGCTGGCGGTCGCATGGCTCGGCGGGCCGCGCGCGCGGGGACTGGTGCTCCTCGCTGCGCTGGCCATGGGCCCGGCGGTGGCCTACTCCCAGAGCGCCGGCGTGGGAGGTTGGTGTCCGGCGGCCCGGTTCTGGACGGCGGCCCTTCCCGCGGTGGTGGCTGCGCTGGCCTGCGCCTGGCCGGAGGGCTCGCGGCGCTGGAGGGACGCGCCCGCCGCGCTCCGGAGCGGACTGGCGGTGGTCGTGGCAGGCGCGCTGGTCTTCTCCACCGCGACCGGCGTGGTGGGCAACCTGGTCCCCGCTTGGTCGTTCACCGACGGCCCTCACTGGCTGACCAAGGCCGCGGCCGCGCACTTTCGCTGCTGATTGGTTCTTTCAAGTTCTCCAAGTTGCTTGGAGCTGTTTCGCCTGGACTCGACAGCATCCACTCGCCGCCGCCTGCTGGCTTTTGACTTCACGCCCTGTGCAAGGCGTAGCGCAGGTGCGTGACGCGCGGCGACGGAATGGCCTCGATGATCTCGAGCTGAAGCTTGCGATCGATTCCCTCGAACAAGCGCCTGCCGCCGCCGAACATCACGGGCGACACCGCGACGTTGAGCTCGTCCACGAGGCCAGCGTTCAAGTACTGCTGGATGACGTGCGCGCCGCCCGAGATGCGGATGTCGCGATCGCTCGCCACCGCGCGCGCTTTCTGCAAGGCGCTCTCGATGCCGTCGTTGACGAAATGGAACGTCGTCCCGCCGGGGCGCACCCACGGCTGGCGCACGGTCTGGGTAAGCACGAACACCGGCGTGTGGAACGGCGCCTCCTCGGGCCACATCGCCTCGCCAAGGTCGAACATGCGCTTGCCCATGATGCTGACGCCCGTGCGCCGGAACGTCTGCTCGGCGATCTGATTGTCGGCGCCGGTCTCGCCGCCCTCGCCGAGCTTCAATGTCTCGCAGAAGAATCGCGTCGAAAGTATCCAGCTCTGGAGCCTTCCCCACTGCGCGCCCCAGTCGAGGTGGCTCGGATCGGCTGCATGGGCGGTGTCCATGCCCGGAGGAACCAGGTAGCCGTCGAGGGACATGCTGACGCTGATAAAGACCTTGCTCATTCTGTATTCGCCTTTCGCGGTGTAGCTTGCCGATGAAACGACGGCCACGCGCTCCACTCATCGGTCATGGACGAAAAAAACGACACGCTGCTCGCGGCCGCTCGAGGCGGTGATGAGGCTGCCTTTCGCGGCCTGGTCGAGCCCCTCGGCCGCGAGCTGCACGCGTACGCCTACCGCATGCTCGGCGGCTTCCACGACGCCGACGACGCCTTGCAAGAGGCGCGGATCAAGGCCTGGCGCGGCCTCGCCACCTACGAGCCGCACGCGAGCTTCCGTGCGTGGATGTACCGGATCGTCACCAACACCTGCCTCGACATGCTCAAGGCGCGCGCGCGTCGCGTGATGCCGCAAGACGTGAGCCCGCCGGTCGCGCCGGGGCCACCCACGACGGCGCCGCGCACCGACATCCATTGGCTCGAGCCGTATCCCGACGCGTGCCTGCCGCCCGCGCGCAGCCCCGAGGACGCGGTGCACCTGCGCGAGGGCATGCGACTCGCGTTCGTGCGCATCGTCCAGGCGCTGCCTGCGCGCCAGCGGGCCGCGCTGATCCTGCACGATGTCCTGGACTGGAGCGTGGCCGAGGTCGCCGCGATCCTCGAGACCACCGAGGCCGCGGTGAACAGCGCGCTGCAGCGGGCGCGCGCGACGATCGCGAGTGGGAATGCTCGCGAGCCGAGCCCCGAGCTGGCGCGCCGCCAGGCCGAGGTCGTCGATCGCTACGTGCGCGCCTGGGAGACCGGCAACTTCGACGGCTTCGTGGCGATGCTCACCGACGACGCGATCATGAACATGCCGCCGTGGGAGTACTGGCTCGACGGCCGGGATGCGGTGGTCGCGGTGCATCACTCGCCGGGCACCTGGGAGGGTGCGCCGCGGCCGGGCCGTTACCGCATCGTGCGCAGCACGATGAACGGCCAGCCCGCTGCGATGGCCTACGTGCGCGCACCCGATGGCCGCTGGGTCGCGACCTGCCTCACCGTGCTCACCTTCGACGACGACGCGCGCATCTCCGAGCTCACGGTGTTCGTGCTGCCCGAGCTGTTTGCGCAGTGGGGCTTCCCGCCGGTGCTCGAAGCGTAGGGCAGCCGCCCTCACCGCGCAGACGGAGGAGCGGGCGCCTTCGGGACCGCGCCCATGTCCTGCAGGAACGAGAGTCGATCGGTGAGAAGCACGGCGCGGGACACCTTGCCGCCCTTCACCTCGAAAATGGCCATGCCCTCATTCGTGACCAACTTGCCGGTCGGCGCGAAGACACCGGCGGGACCATGGAAGGTTCCCTGGTGCGTCCCCGTCCAGTGCCAGTGCACCGCGACCTTGTCTCCCTCGGCGATGACATCGTCGAACTTGTACTGAATGTCCGGGAAGGCCTCGTGCAGCGCCATGAGCGGCTTGATGAAAGCCGGTGGGCCCTTCACCGCGGCGCCGCTGTTCGCTCCCACGTAGTCGTCGGCGATGAGTCGCTCAATCACCTCGAACTTGCCGCGGTTGACGCCCTCTTCGAACACTTTGCGCACCACTGCCTTGTTCTGCTCACTGGGGATCATCTTCGGCTCCTGGGCTGGGGTGGATGCGCTCATGACGAGCGCGACGACGAAGAACAGCTTCATTTCGGCTGCCTCGCTGGTTGACGCGGGCAATTCAATGCTCGGGAGCGTTCTCGCGTGCAGTGATGATTCGTGAGGCATATGCTCACCAACCGTGAGCTTGGCCGGCATCGATCTGAATCTCCTGTTGGTGCTCGATACGGTTCTCGCCGAGCGCCACGTGGCGCGCGCCGCGCGTCGCCTTCACGTCACACCCTCGGCGGTCAGCAACGCGCTCGCTCGGCTTCGGGTGGTGCTCGGTGATCCTCTGGTCGTGCGGGCAGGGCGGGGCGTCGTGCCCACGCCCAGAGCCTTGTCGCTCGCCGCGCCGCTTCAGCATGCGCTGCGCGACCTCGAGCGATCGATTCAAGGCGACGTCTTCGACCCGGCCACCTCGACCGCGCGCTTCACCTTGGCCATCGCTGACGCGGGGCAGCTCGTGCGCCTCCCCCGCATCGCGCTGCAGCTCTCGCGGCGCATGCCCAAGGCGCGGCTGCGGGTGGTGGGCATCGAAGGCTACCTGTCGATGGGCGGGCTGCACGGCACCGAGGTCGACGTCGCGATCGTCGCGGTCGTGGACAAGGTCCCGGCGATCCACGCGGTGAAGCTCGACGTCGAAGAGACCGTGTTGGTCGTCCGCAAGGGCAACCGAGGTCTGGGCCCGAGGCCGAGCCGACGGCAGCTGGCCGCGATCGAGCATGTCGACGTTCACGTCGCGCCCGGGCACGTTCCCGGCGGGCTTCAGGCGGCGTATGAGCGGCTGGGCATCGCGCGTTCGATAGCGATGGTGGTGCCGACGTTCGTCGCCGCCGCCGCGGTCGTCGCGCAGACCGACCTCGCGGCGACGCTGCCCCTCAGCCTCGTCGAGGACCTCGGAGAGCGCCTTGGGCTGCGGGTGGTCAGCGGTCTCCTGCCGCCGCTCCGCTTCGACATCATGCTCGCCTGGCACGAGCGGACCCACGACGACCCGGCGATGCGGGCGTTCAGGGAGCTGGTGATCGACGCATGAGCTCCGAGAATCGGGAGCTGGCGCGCCTGCCCGAGAGGTCCGTGCCTCACCTTCAGCTCCAGAGCTGACGAATCTTCTGCAGCGCGGACGCGCCTTCCTGCTCGGTTCCGAGGCTCGGACGCGCCGCCCGGGTCTGCTCGGAAACCGCGGTCCCGCAAAGACGAAGGCCCACCGACTCGCGTCAGCGGGCCTTCTCGCGTCGTCGACGAAGCGGGCTGCTTGCTCGGTCAACGCGCCGGCATCGGCGGAACGAGCACCTGCCAGCACCCCCCACAGCGGGTGGCCGCGAGCATGCCCACGAGTCCGCAGTGCGGGCAGGCGCGTGTGGGCGGGAAGGGCTCCACGCGGAGCGCTCCGAGGAACGTCTCCCACGCTGCCCGAACATCGAGCACCGATTTCGCCGTGTTGCTTGCCTCGAGCGCTGTCAGCCGCTCGTTCATGAGCGTGATGGATTTTCGAACCGAGTCTTCCTGCACGAGGCACCTTCAATTCGATTGAGGTTGCGTGGGACGACTCGAGCCGCGGGCGCCGCACCATGCTTGGACGCGCGCGCGTCGAAGGTGCCGTCAGTCGGAATCGGGGCCCTCAGCGTCATCGTCGTCATCGTCATCGATCTCGTCGGTGGACGCTGACGCCGTGTTCTTCTCTTCTTCTTTTTCTGCTTCCTCTTCCTCCTCCTCGCTGTTGTCCTCCTCGCGCGCAGGCGCCAGCGAGACCCGGACCTTCGGCGCGGCCGCCTTCCGCTTTCGCTTTGCCGCGGGCTTCGCCTGGGCCAGCGCGGCTTCCGCTTGGTCCACTCCGCAGCGGGGACAGACGTACCGGGGCTTCTTCAGGTCGTAGAAGAGGGTCTGGCAATTGAGGCAGCGGTGCTTGCTGCCACGGTCGGTCATCTCGATCGTCATGGACACTTCCGGGGTGCAGGTTGGGGGCGCGGAGCTACGGCCGAATGGAACTGAACTCCATGAACTGCGCTGCGGCGCGGGCTGCGAACCGCGCGCGGCTCAGGGAGCAGAAGGTGGCGTAGGGCTTGCCGTCGATGAAGACGCGCCACTGCTTGGCGTCGAGGCGCACCATCTCCACGAGGTGACCCTTCGCCGTGAACTGGACGCGCTTATCCGCCACGCTCACCGATGGCTCGCCGCACGCCGGGCGACCTCGCGGACCTGCCAGGCTTCGAAGGGGGTGAGGATGACCGGGATCCGCGCCTGGGCCACGAAGGCCACCATCGCCGCGGCCGCGAGCAGGTGCACCCATCCGCCCGCCGTGTTGCCCGAGAACCAGGCCAGCGCCCAGGCCGCCGCACTCAAGGTCGCCGCGAGCCGCAGCGCCGTGCGGGCGTTCATGCCGCCCTCGCGAATTCGGGGTCCAGGGTGGTGAGCACCATGTCGCCTCGCGGCGCCGTGCTCGACCAGCCGCTCTCCACCAGGAACTCCTCGCCGTTGACCCGGCCCAGCAGCGGCCGCGAGAACTCGAGCCCGGGGGGCGTGGGGCAATCGACCTCGTAGCCCGCCGGCAGGTCGAACGTCACGGTGTCCTCAGGCAGGTCGACCACCAGGCCTGAGCCAAGCTGCACCACTGCAATATTGGGCGTCATTCGACACTCCCCGGGCGCACCACGCCCATGCCGGCCCAAGGGCCGAGCTCCTAAGATCGAGTCGATCGCCGCGAGGCAGGAGAGTTCCGCGGGCGACGCCGTCGACGTTCGGGGTGTCGGGGCTCGACAGAGCGGAAGGCGCCCCATCGATTCAAGAAGCATAGCACGGCCGGAATGCCGGCGCTTGCCGCCCTCGAATCTCGCGGGCACTCGCTCGCTCGCGAGGGGTCGGGGGCTGGCTATTTGACGGGTTGTGTGAGACAGGTGCCGCACGTCGCTGCCGATATGCAGCGACTCGGGCGGCGAATCTGCGCCGTTCTTCAGAAAGAAGTCAGCAAAATGGCAAGCGGTACTGTGAAGTGGTTCAACGACTCGAAGGGCTTCGGTTTCATCGCGCAGGACGACGGCGGCGAGGATGTCTTCTGCCACCACTCTGCGATCCAGGCCGATGGCTTCCGCACCCTCGCCGAGGGACAGAAGGTCGAGTTCGACGTCAGCAAGGGCCCCAAGGGCCTGCAGGCCTCGAACGTCCGCTCCATGAACGCGTGATCGTGTTCTGAGTGACGGGTCGCCTTCTGCGCGACCGCGTGAGCCCGGCGCTGCCGGGCTCATTCATTTCCGGGGCTCTCTCGACCGACGAGACTCCGCGACCAGGCCGCGACGCTTGCCCGTACGCCACCGGCTATTCAGCTTACAAGGCGCGCTCCATGGCGGGCCTCGCGGTCATGAACAGCGGGCATCTCCCGGTCGACACACCGACGGAACCGGGCAGGCGGCTGCTTTCGGACCGGTCGAGACTTCGACGCTGTACGAAATTGGCGAATACGGCGTCGAGGAGGACTCCCATGCCCGCGGATGGCGCCGCACGAGAGACCGGACGCGTGGAGGCTCTCAGCGACGGCGTCTTCGCCATCGCGGTCACCTTGCTCGGCTTCACGTTGAGGGCGCCCATGGGCGCTGGGGAGCACCTGGCGACGTACTTGATGAGGAGCTGGCCGGCCTTCGTCTCGTTCATGACCAGCTTCGCGACGATCTGGATTCTGTGGATCAACCATCACCGACTGTTCACGCACATCCGGAAGGTCGACCACTCGCTGCTGCTGCTCAATGGGCTCTTGCTGATGGCCGTCACGGTCATCCCGTTCGCGACCACGCTGGTCGCAGAGTATGCGGGGCATCCGGGTGGGCGGACCGCCGCGCTGTTCTACAGCGGCACGTTCATCGCCGTGACCACGTCGTTCAACATCCTCTGGCAATACTCGGCCCGAGGGCATCGGCTCTTGGACCAGTCGGTCGACGCCCAGGCGATCCACCGGATCAACCTGCAATACGGCTTTGGGCCCGTGCTCTATGTCGTGAGCTTTGCGCTCGCCTGGGAGAGCGTCTGGGCAAGCTTGGCGGCGAACGGGATCTTCGCTGCGTTCTTCGCACTGCCGGCCTTGGACTGGAGCGAGCGCCGCAGGCCGCCGACCGAGCCACCGCGGCGGCGACGACCGGCCGTGCCTTCCGCATCCTGAACGGCGAGCCCGCTCGCGTCGACGATCGCCGTCTCGTGGGCCACGAGTTGTAGCGGCGACATTCCATGCCCATCGTCCGAGCGATGGGACCCATGCCCACCATGCGCGGTGTGCTCCACCAGTGGGCGGCGATTCCTGCGCTCCTGGGTGGGGGCGTCCTCGTCGCTCAGGCCAGGCGGCCGAGGTGCCGACTCGCAGCCGGGTTGTTCGCAGGGAGTCTGGTGGTGCAGTTCGCGGTGAGCGCTGCCTACCACCGCAGGATTTGGGGGCGGCGCGGGGATGTCGTGATGCGGCGCCTGGACCACGCTGCCATCTTCGTGCTCATCGCCGGCACCTACACCCCGGTCTGCCTTCTGGCCCTCGAGCCTGAGACGGGCAAGGCCGTGCTCACCCGGGTTTGGATTGGCGCGGGTCGCGGTGTCGCCATGGCGCTCGCGTGGCCCGGAGCGCTTCGGCCTCTGTGGGCCGCAAGGTACGTCGGCCTGGGTTGGACCATCGCGCCCCACTTCAGGGAGGCCGCCCGCGGACTTGGGGCGGCGAAGCTCGCCCTCGTCGCGCTCGGCGGAGTCCTCTATACGGCAGGTGCTTTCATCTACGCGGCTCGAAGGCCAAACCCCGTGCCAGGTGTGTTTGGCTTCCACGAGTTGTTCCACGCGCTGACGCTGGGGGCAGCCGCTGCCCATTACGCGGTGGTGGCCAGGCTCGTTCGCGAGCATGGCGGTGGGAAGGCTGAGCTCGGCCCCGGCGATCAGCCACTCTCGTCGACGTAAATCGGCTCGGGCTCGCCACCGTCGCGGTGTCGCGCGAAGCCAAGGCGAACGAGTGCGTCGTCCGCGTCGAGGGCATGAAGGTGAAGCTCCGTGTTCCACAGCGTGCCGAGCAGGATTCGCGCAAATGCCCGGCTGCTGTCGTCCGGGTCCTCGGCGAGGAACTGGAGCGTCGTTCGGAGGGCAGAGAGCATCTCTTCGGTTGCCATTCGAGCCTCGAGGCGGCGGGATCCAGCCGCGAGCAATCTGGTCAGAGCACGGGACGCCTGCAGGTGCTGAGTTGAAGACGTCGTCGGCACCACGGCACGGTCCTTGACTGCCACCCGCGCCCCGATGCGCGTCGCGCTGCCGCTGCGTTGACTGGCGCTCATGTCGGCGCCAAGTCCTCCCTCCGCCGCAAGCGCGGCTGGTACACGGGCGCGGCATGAGCGCTCCTTCGTGGCCGCGACCCTCGCAGCTCTTGCCCCGGACGGTCTTCGTCGCGTGCTTCTGCGCGCTGGCCGTGCTGGCGCTGGTCTTCTTCCTCTTCCGCACGCGCCACAGCATCGCCATTGCCGTCGGCGCGGTGTTGCTCGCATTGGCGCTCAACCACCCTGTCGAGGCCCTGCAGCGGCGACGCGTGCCCCGCTCGGTGGCCATCGGCGTGGTGTTCGTGGGGCTGATCGGCGTGCTGGTGGGGTTGGGGTTCGTGGTGATTCCCGCTGCCGTGGCGCAGGGGCGCGCGTTCGTCCACGAGGTGCCTGCGCTTTGGGACAAGGCGCAGCGGAGCCCCCTGCTGGCCGAGCTCGACGAGCGTCTGCATCTCGAAGAGCAACTCACACCTTCTGCGGGCAGCGCGGCCGGGGCCATCGACCCGGTGCTGGCGGCGATCGGCAGCATCCTCGGCGTCGTCGTCGGCACGGTGACGATCACCTTTCTCACCATCTTCGTGCTCGTCTTCGGCCCGGACCTCGTGGCTGGCTTCCTGGCCGAGGTGGACCCCAGCGCCCGTGAGCGCTACCAGCGCGTGGGACAAGGCATCTACCGCTCGGTGGGTGGCTACCTCGGCGGCCTGGCGGGGATCTGCGGCATCAACGCGGTCCTGACCGCGACCTTCCTGGCCATCACGCGGATGCCGTTCTTCCTGCCCCTGGCGATCTTGAGCGGCCTGTCGAGCCTGGTGCCCTACGCCGGCCCGCTGCTGACCGGGGCATCCGTCACCCTTCTGGCGCTCCTGACCGGCGGGGTCTGGAAGGCCCTGGCGACCGCGATCTACTTCGTGCTCTACGGCCAGCTCGAGGGAAACGTGCTGGGCCCGCTGGTGTACCGGCGCACCGCGCACGTGAACCCGCTCGTCACCTTGCTCTCCATCCTGTTCTTGGCCGAGTTCATGGGGGTGGCCGGCGCGGTCATCGCCGTGCCGCTCGCGGCAGCGGGGCAGATTGTGCTGCGCGAGTTGCTGGCGCTGCGACGTGAAGCCAGGACGAGCCGCACGGCCACCACCGCCTGACCACGCGTTCGAGCTGAATCCTCAGCCGCGCGGCCCGTGGCCCGGCTGCATCGGACCACACGGGAGCGATTGAGCCGTGTGGCGCGCTACATGGCCGCGAGTGAGCCGTGTGGCGCCCTACATGGGCGCGGCTCGGCCGTGTGGTGCGCTACATGAGCGCGAGTAGGCCGTGTGGCGCACTACATGAGCTCGGACCAGCCGTGTGGCGCGCTACATGAGCCCTGACCAGCCGTGTGGCGCGCTACATGGCCGGGAGCGACCCGTGTGGCGCGCTACATGGGCGCGGCTCGGCCGTGTGGTGCGCTACATGAGCGCGAGCCGGCCGTGTGGCGCACTACATGAGCGCGAGCCGTCCGTGTGGCGCACTACACGAGCTCGGACCAGCCGTGTGGCGCGCTACATGAGCCCGGACCAGCCGTGTGGCGCGCTACATGAGCCCGGACCGGCCGTGCGGCGCGCTACATGGGCGGAGGCACGCCGTGTGGCGCGCTACATGGCCGGCAGCATGTCGGGTTCGGCGTTGCCCCACTCAAAGGCGGATCGCTTCTGCGGTTCGTCAACCGCCTACGCCGCCTCGTCACGCCAGCCCCAGCCGCATCCCGCGATGGGCCTGCTTGCTCAGCCACCATTGCTGGTGCGCTGCGGCATGCGCCACGTCGGGCTCGATGTGTAGCCTTGTCTCGCACCTAGACACACACCGGGAATCACCCAAACCCGGAGTCGCCAATGGACGAGCCGAAAGATGAGGGAGCTGAGTACTGGAAGAAGTGGGAGGCCTCCAGGGAGTACGCCGCGATCCAGCTCTGCCGGAAGCTGAGTGCGGCAGGGATCGACGTCTTCCTGCAGTGGGCGCGCATCACGCCGTACGAGGACGAGCTCGTGGAGCAGCTCAAGCTCGGCTTCGAGGAGCACTGGCGGCTCCTCGGCTTCCGCGTACGCGAGACGGAAGCGGAGGAGGAGGCCTACTGGGAGCGGTTCCGGGCACGGCACGAGGCCGAGACCGAGGTCATTGGGGACTATGGCAAGCGTGGAGGATGGGATTGGCGGTGGGTGAGCGCGACGTGCGGCAGCGATGAGCGCATCGCGCTCGTCTCCGAGCTGGCCGAGAAGCTGCCTGCTGCATTTCATCCATTCTGGTCTGGCACGCGCGACGCGGACGCGGTGATGCGCTTCGACAAGGAGAAAGATCGCGAGTGGGTCGAGCGCTTCCGCAGGCTCGACTGGCATGACGCAAACCAGGCGGCGCAGAAGCGCGGGAACTCGCTCGCGTACCTGTCACTGGACCAGCGGTTCAACTTCGGCGGCATCAGCTTCGAGGCGGGCCGCTACGGCGACTGCGACATGTCCGTGACCCTCCTCGACGAGAAGGGCGGCATCGCCGGCGGCACTTCGATCTTCAACCTGCCCGAGGCCGAGGTCAAACCGTACAAACCGGGCGCGGAGAAGATCCCAGGCGGCGCGCACCAGCGAAAGGTGCTGCTTCGGAAGATGTTCGGGTAGCGCCTGGCATTGATCTGCCCGGCCTGCGCAAGGCGGCACAGCTGGTCGTTCCGGGCCACATCTTCGAGCCGCGCGTAGAACTCCCGCATCACGCTGCTGCGGCCCACGAACCCCTCGAAGGCGGGATGCACCGTCGGCTCGGGGGGAAATGCGCGAGAAGCGGAGCGTCAGGGTGCGCTTGGGCTCCCGGCCGACCACCTCGACCTGCATCGGCAGGTTCACCAGGTGGTCCACCGGCACGAGAGGGGTGTCTCGCCTCCGGGCTCCCGACTGGTCGTTCATGGCTCCCCCCGAGGCTGCGAATCTGCCACCACTCTACCGAGCCGAAGGCTGGGTGAGCCGGCTTGCCTACGGGTGAGCCGTCGAGGCGACCGCAGCTCGAGCCTGTCCGAGGGGCAGGCGAACCGTAAACTCGGCCCCGTGGCCGCTGCCCTCGCTGGCGACGCTGACGGTCCCGCCGTGAAGTTCGACCAGTCCCTTCACCAACGTGAGCCCCAGGCCAAGGCCAGCGCGGCTCCGGTTGAGCGTGTGAACCGCCTGGACGAAGGGCTCGAAGAGGTGCGCCATCACCTCGGGAGCGATTCCGGGCCCGTTGTCACGAACTCGAATGACCGCCCAGTCGCCCGCGGATTCCAGCGAGAGCTCCGCGCGTCCTCCCGAAGGTGTGAACTTCGCAGCGTTGGTGAGGAGGTTGTCCAGCACTTGCGTCATCCGCGTTGGATCCACCGCCGCCCAGATTGGATGGTCTGGTCTCGTGACCTCGAAGAGGATCCCGCTCTCCTTGAACGCCTCCTTCTGGTCGTCGGCCACGTCGCGAACCAGGACGCCGAGGTCGACCTGCTGAAGTCGAAGCTGGATCTTGCCGTGGGAGATTCGCGTCACGTCGAGGAGGTCGTCGACCAGGCGGGTGAGGTGGGAGACCTGCCGGACGATGCTCGCGCGCATCCGGGGTGCTCTCTCGTCTCCGAGGGGTACGCGCTCGAGAACGGAGACGCTGTTCCGGATCGCCGTGATGGGATTGCGGAGCTCATGCGAGAGCGCGGCGATGAAGTCATCTTTGCGATCGGCGGCCTCGTGAAGGGCCTGCTCGGCGAGCTTACTCGTGGTGACGTCTTTCACGATGCCGACCACGTGGGTCGCGACGCCCGATTCGTCGAGCGCGGGCGTGAGCGCCACTTCTCCGTATCGCGTTCCTGCCGGGTACACCGAGACCTCTTCCCAGCGGACCGTCTGCTTCGTCCGCAGTGCCTCGCGGTAGTTGGCCAGGACCATGGCCCGGGAGGGCTCTGGAATGACGTCCTGGACCAGCTTGCCCACGACCTGCTCGCGGGAGAGGCCAGTCGCGTCGAGAAATGCCTGATTCACGGAGACGAAGCGGAACCGCTCCCCGGGCTCGACGGCAACGTAGAACAGGATCGCGGTGACGTTGGCATAGATGGCCGAGAGCTGACGCTCGCTGGCCCGCAGCTCCGCCTCCGCGGCCCGGCGCTCGGTGACATCCTGGACCGTCCCGACGCCGGTTTGGGCGGCGTGGCGGTCGTCGAGGACAAGCTCGGCCCGCTCGCGCACCCACTTGACCACGCCAGCGGCGACGATGCGGTGCTCGAGGTCGTAGGGCTTACCTGCGAGCGCGGCCTCCCAGGCCCGCTTCACCAGCTCCCGATCGTCGGGGTGGACGCACGCCATGAACGACTCGTAGGTCATCGGCGTCCCCTTCGGGACCGCGAAGATTCGGTACGTCTCGTCGGTCCATCGAAGCTCGCCTCGACGAATGTCCAGCTCCCAGCTCCCGACGTTGGCGACGGACTGAGCGCGGACCAGGTTGTCGCGCGCGCTGGTCGCCTGTCGATTCAGGACGCGCAGCCGGTCGTGGAAGACGCTGAAGACCACGCCCATCGTCACGAAGACCGCGGACGGGAACAGGACCTGGAAGCTCGTCTTGTCGAACGAATGCTCTGGCGGAACGAGGAACCACCACACCAAGGCCGTCGAGAACACCGAGGCCCAGGACCCTGCTGCGCGCCCGCCGAGCCAGGCGCTCGCGAACACGGCTGGAAAGAACAGGAACCAGATGTTTGGCTCAATGAGGCGGCGGAGCATCAGCTCCACGGCCAACGCGATCAGAGGCGGGGCCGTCGCGATGATTGCCCGAACGAGACCCTTCCAGAGCTGAGCGCCCACGCGTCACACACCCTCTGCCCCCAAGGCAGGTCCAACTCACACTAGCCAGCATTGGGTGCGCATCAAGGATCGAGCGGCCGGCGCAGGGTCCTCCGCACGATCGACCTGCCATCCGGCGCATTGAAGCGTCGCTCATCGAGCCCCATCGCCGAGGAGCACCGCCAGCGTCCGGCTCCACGCATGGAGCGCGGCGGATTCGAGCGGCCCTTCATTTGTACCCGAACCGTTGGCCGGGATTTCCCAAGAGCCCAAGTGGGGGCTGGGCGAGCGAGCCGTGCCTGCTGGAGCCAGGCGAGCTCGGCGGGCACCGCCTTGAGGCCTTCCGGGCGGCGGCTCATCCAAGGGCGGTAGCCCAATGAATCGGGCGGCGGCTGGGATCATTTCCAGCAGAGCAGCCTCGCGTGACCCGCCTCCGAAACGGGCTCGCCAAGCTCGAGCACGCCGTGACTTGCAGCCTGGCGTTGCATCGCCTCCATGGGTGGCCCGAACCAGGCCATCGTCCTCGGCCGGCTCGCCGGAGCCCGGACGTTCCCGTGCCCCCAAGCAGAACTGCCCGTCGACCGTCGAGCGCCGTCGATGCGAGTGCTCTGGGCACGGATGTGCTCCGCCGCCTGCATGTCGCTCGACGACCGCTGGCGCAAGCTCCAACTTGCAGCGAATGGCACTCAAGCCCCCACAGGAGCCTCGGTCTTCGTCGTCCGAGCGCGAGCTGACCAACGCGACGCTCGAGCGCGAGCGCTCCAGGACCGACCATGAGCTGGCCCAGCGCCGGTCCACATCCGACGCGCGCGAGATCGCGTTCATGCGCCGGAGCCGCTCGCGACTCGATGCGGCCCTTCGCGCCGCGCAAGCGAGCGGGCGCCATCCGGACGCCCGGCGCGACCTGGTCGACGCGCTGGACCTCGCCTGGCTCCGCCAGGAGAGCGAGGCCCCGGCTGGAGAACCCCACCTGGAACGGCTCAGGGCGGAGCAGCGTCAGGCCGTTGCCCAGTTCCTGGACGCAGAGCGGCAGGCCACGGATCAGCAGCTGCTCTTCGAGCGCATCTACGCCGACGACCAGCTCCGCACCCGCGACCAGTTCCTCGCGCTGGTGGCGCACGACCTGCGGACCTCGCTCCAGGGCATCTCCCTCACCGCAGAGCTCCTCTCCCGCCATGCGGTGAGCCCCCTTCCGCCCGAGGAGCTGCGCCGCTCCACCGAACGCATCGTCAGAGCCACCGCGCGCATGGATCGCTTGATCGGCGACATGGTCGACGTGGCCAGCATCGAGGCGGGCAAGCTCAAGGTCTCGCCGAGCACCCAGGACGCGCGTGCGGTGGTCTCGGAGGCGCGCGACGCGTTCGGGCCGTCGGCCCAGCAGGCGGCGGTGGAGCTCCGGGTGGAGCTGCCGCCCGCGCCTCTCTACGCCTACCTCGACATCGATCGCTCGCTCCAGGTGCTGGGGAACATCCTGGCCAACGCGATCAAGTTCACGCCTTCCGGTGGGAAGGTGCGGCTCGGCGTCGAGGTGGCAGGGGAGGAGGTGCGGTTCTTCGTCGCTGACTCGGGAGGCGGCATTGAGCCGGAGCACCTCGAGCAGATTTTCGAGCGCCACTGGCAATCCGACCCGGAGCGTCGACGCGGCATGGGCCTGGGGCTGTTCATCGCCCGCGCCTTGGTGGAGGCCCAGGGCGGGCGCATCTGGGCAACGAGCGCGCCGGGCACAGGGACCACGTTCTACTTCTCGGTACCGGCGCCGCCGCGGAAGGTCGTGGAGGCCGACAGCTCGCTGGGGGCGCAGTGACTGCTCCGGTCCGGCCCCGCCGCTGGAGTCGCGGGCGCAAGGCGCTCGGGCTCGTGGCGACGGCCGTGATCGTGCTCGCCGTCGCGACAGCAGCCCTGCTCTGGGTCGAGAGGCCGCTCATCGCCGGGCAGATCCGGACCAAGCTTCTCCCGACCTTCTCCGCGCAGCTCGGTCGACCGATCGAGGTCGCGTCCATCCGCGTCGGCATCTTTCCGCTCCGCGGCGAGCTGGAGAACATCCGCATCGGCGGGCGCCCGGGTGAACCTCCGCTCGCCCAGGTTCGGCGCGCCCGGGCCAACCTCGAGGTTTGGCCACTCCTCGTCAGCCGCGGACACGACGTGGAGCTGCGATCGGTCGAGCTCGACGACCCGACCCTCAACTTCATCCATGAGCCCGACGGGCGCTGGAGCCTCCCCGGTGGCGCCGTCCCGAATCCCGGCCAGGGCGGCGCCTCGAGCGAATTCGTCATCTCCAGGCTGCACATCCACGGCGGCGCGGTGCACCTCGTCGATCGGGTGCCAACAGGCGGCGTGAGGATCGCCCTCCACCACGTCGAGGTGAGCGCGCGCAACGTGGGCAGCGACCAGGGCTCGAGCCTGGTGCTCTCGGCCGCGCTGGGCGCCGACCACCCCAACCTGAAGGCCAACCTCACCTTGAAGCCGCGCCGCGAGGGGTGGGACTGGCAGGGCGCGGTCACGCTCGAGGCGCTCGAGATCGACCGGCTGCATGCGCTGCTGCCCGCGGGCGTCGAGCTCCCCGTCTCGGGCGGTCAGCTCGCGCTGACGGCCTCGTTGACCACGCTCCCCGACGGCGCCCTGGACGTGCGGGGACACCTCGACGCCCGGGAGGTCTCGATGGGCGGCCGCCCGGTCGCCGCGAGCACGGACTTCGTCGTCGAACCTCTGGCCTGGACGTTGGCGCTCACGCGGCTCCAGCTCACCGGGCCTGGCGTTGCGCTCGCCGGCTCGGCTTCGATGAAGAGTCCCCATGAGCTGCAGTTCTCGCTCGCGGGGCCGCTGCTCGATCTCGACGCGCTCCTGGCGGCGCTGCCCCCGGCCGACGCAGGTCCAGCCGCGTCCGCGGAGCACGAGGGGCCGGGGAGCGCGCTCGACGCCTTCTCCGCCACGGGGCACCTGGCCATCGGGCGGGTGACCCTGGGGAACATCGAGCTTGGGGAGGTCAGCGCCGACGCGCACCTCGACCGCGGCCACATCGTCGTCACCCAGGCGAGCGCCAGCGCCTACGGGGGCACGGCCCGGGTCAACCGGGCGAGCGCGGACCTGACGCGCGCGGGCCCGCGCTGGTCGCTGAGCGCAGAGCTCAGCGGCGTCGACTTCGGCCGCGCGACGCAAGCGCTGTCCGGCGCGCGCCTCTTCGAGGGAACGCTGCACGCGCAGCTCAAGCTCGCGGGCACCGGCCTCCAGTGGGCCCAGCTGCGCGAGAACATGACGGGGACCGGCTCGTTCAGCGTGCGGGGCGGCGCGTGGACCGCGACCAACCTGGAGCAGGCCCTCGCGGCGCCGTTGATGGGCGCGCTTCCTGGCGTCGGACGCGGCGTGTCGGGCGCCCCGAGCCCGAGCGGGTCCCATGTGACTTCCCTCCACGGCCTGGAGGGCTCGTTCGAGCTGACACAGGGGGCCTTGCTGTTCCACCAGCCGCTCCGGGCGCAGTCGAGCTTCGGCGACGCTTCGCTGACCGGGACGGTTGGCCTCGACCAAAGCCTTGCCCTGAAGGGAACGGTGGAGCTCCAGCCGGCGTTCGTGACCCGGATCGTCGCCCTGCAGCCCGTGAAGCCGGTCACCGCGCCGATCACGATCCAGGGCACGCTTTCCGCTCCGAAGGTCGACGTGAACCGGGGCGATGTCGCCAAGGGACTGCTGCGCTCGACGCCACCCGAGAACCTGATTCGCCGGGGCTTCAACGCGATATTCGGCCACAAGGGTTGAGACGGGCAGGGGCGCGGTCAGACCGAGCGCCTTCGGCTGCCCTCCCCCCCCCGACGGATGAACCCGATGGCGAAGAGCGCCACCGCGACCAGGAGCAAGAGGTGGATGCCCACCGCGGCGACCTTGAAGACCACGATCGCCACGAACCACGCCACGAGGATCAGCAGACCGAACAAGAAGAGCAGGAGCATGGAATCACCCGACGGAAGAAGCGTGCGCACGGAGGAGTGCCCCGGCCCGACTGCCTGCCTGCCGACACTCGGCTGGACATGATTGTTGGCGCGGCCGCATTCCGGAGCGCGGGGGGTGCTACGCTGGGCTCGCCGAGGCGCGAGGGTGGGCCATGCGCCGCCTCGGACCTAACGTCGCTTGGAGCGCAGTCGGATTCCAGGGGGCCGGGGGTCGACGCCGTCGACTGTCACCTGGCTTCTCTGCTTGGTCGGATGGTGTCTCGGAGCGGGCAACGAGAGATGAAGACGAGAACGCGCCAGCCGGGCAAGAGGGCCGCCCCACGTGTCAGGCCCGGCCGGGCGCGCGGGGCAGGCGCTTCCTTTCCGGTCGTGGGCATTGGCGCTTCGGCCGGCGGCCTGGAGGCGTTCATCGACCTGGTGCGGGGGATTCCCGTCGATTCGGGAATGGCCTTCGTGCTCATCCAGCACCTCGATCCCAACCACCCCAGCTACCTCACCGAGGCGCTCTCCCGTTCGACCACCCTCCCGGTGAGCGAGGTCCGGGACGGGATGGAGGTCGAGCCCAACCACGTCTACGTCATTCCTCCCGACGCGGACGTGGGCATCCTCAAAGGGGTGCTGGTCCTGCTGGCGCGCACGACGGACCCGCACCAGCTGCACCTCCCCATCGACTTCTTCTTCAAGGCGTTGGCCAGCGACCGGGGCAGCCACGCCATCGGCGTGGTCCTCTCGGGGACGGGCTCCGACGGCACGGAAGGGCTCCGCGAGATCAAGGCCGCCGGTGGGCTGACCTTTGCGCAGGCTCCCGAGAGCGCCAAATTCAGCGGCATGCCCGAGTCGGCCATCAGGGCGGGCGTGGTGGACGTGGCGTTGCGCGTGCCCGAGCTGACGGCCGAGCTGATGGGCATCGCCCGGCACCCGCTCCTGCGTGCGCGCGACGCCGAGCTCCTCACCGGCCCCTCCGACGCGAGCGACCTCAAGAAGATCTTCCTGCTGCTGCGCGACGCCGTGGGCGTGGACTTCAGCGAGTACAAGGTCCCCACCTTGAGGCGCCGGTTGGCCCGCCGGATGGCCTTGCTCCACCTGGTGCGTCTGGAGGACTACGTCAAGCTCCTCCGCGAGAGCCGCTCCGAGGCCCAGGCGGTCTTCGGGGACATGCTCATCAACGTGACGTCGTTCTTTCGCGACAAGAAGGCCTTCGAGGTCCTCAAGGAGCGGATCCTCCCGGAGATCGTCGAGCGCAAGCGCGGCGACGGGGCCATCCGCATCTGGTGTGCGGGCTGCTCGACCGGCGAGGAGGCCTACTCGCTGGTCATCACGCTTTTGGAGGTCCTCAAGGAGCAGCGCCTGACGGAGCTGTCCATCCAGCTCTTCGGGACGGACATCTCCGAGAAGGCGGTGGAGGTGGCGCGCAACGGGATCTACCCCGACTCGGCCGTGAAGGACGTGAGCCCGGAGCGCCTCAGCCAGTACTTCACCAAGCTGGAGGGGGGCGGGTACCGCATCAACAAGTTCGTGCGCGAGCGGTGCGCCTTCGTGCGGCACGATCTGGCCAGCGATCCGCCCTTCTCCAAGCTCGATCTCGTCAGCTGCCGCAACGTGCTCATCTACTTTGGGCGCTCGCTGCAGGAGCGGGTGATCGCCACGTTCCACTTCGCGCTCACCCAGCCCGGCTACCTCCTGCTCGGCCGGGCGGAGAACATCCCCGAGGGCGCGAACCTCTTCTCGGCGGTCGACCGGGACGCCAAGATCTTCGCCCGCAGCGCCGTCAAGACCACGCTCCACTTCGCGCCGGCGCGGGATGCTTTCCCGACGGCGCCCAGACAGGACCTGGCTCTGGCCTCGCGCGTGCCGCAGCCGTCGGAGCTGGTGCGCCGCGTGGAGGCTCAGCTCCTCGACACCTATGCGCCGCCCGGGGTCTTCGTGAACGAGCGGATGGACATCCTCCACTTCCGGGGGCACACGGGGCCGTTCCTGGAGCCGGCGCCCGGGCAGCCCCAGCACAACCTCCTCAAGATGGCGCGCAAGGGCCTGCTGGCCGATCTGCGCATCGCCTTTGCGCAGGTGCGGGACTC
The DNA here is from genome assembly GCA_018266075.1 of Deltaproteobacteria bacterium. Taxonomy (GTDB): domain Bacteria; phylum Myxococcota; class Myxococcia; order Myxococcales; family SZAS-1; genus SZAS-1. The sequence goes on from JAFEBB010000015.1 coordinate 115,274, forward strand.
GGGGCAACCGGCCCGGCGCGCGGGCGTGCGCATCGAGGGAGAGGGCGCCGCGCGGCTCTGTGACCTGGTGGTGGTGCCCGTGCCCCGCTCGCCGGAGTCGAGCGAGCGCGTCTTTGCCGTGCTCTTCGAGGAGGCGAAGAAGGAGCTCCTCGAGGTGCCGCGAGGCAAGAAGAAGGAGGGACGCGTCCAGACCCGCCGCGTGGAGAAGCTCGAGGAAGAGCTCCAGGCCACCAAGGCCTACCTCCAGTCGATCATCGGCGAGCACCAGCGCACCAACGAGGACCTGGTCACGGCCAACGAGGAGCTCATCTCCAGCAACGAGGAGCTGCAGAGCCTGAATGAGGAGCTGGAGACCGCCAAGGAGGAGCTGCAGTCGACCAACGAGGAGCTGAGCACGCTCAACGAGGAGCTGCAGACGCGCAACAACGAGCTCGACTCGGTGAACAGCGACCTGATGAACATCCTCGCGAGCGTCGAGGTGCCCATCGTCATCGTGGACGGCGCGCGGCGCATTCGACGGTTCACGCCCAAGGCGCGCCCCATTCTCAACCTCTTGCCCGGAGATGTGGGCCGGCCCATCGACGACATCAAGCCGGCGCTCCGCATCCAGGGGCTGGACCAGATGATCGCCGAGGTGATCGAGACGGTGGCCACGCGCGAGGAGGAGGTTCGCGACCAGCAGGGCCACTGGTACCGCCTCCAGATCCGGCCCTACACCACCGTCGACAAGAGGGTGGACGGTGCGGTCATCTCCATCATCGACATCGACGCGCTCAAGCGCGCGCTGGGCGCAGCGGAGTGGGCGCGCGACCTTGCACGGGCCACCGTGGAGGCCGTGCAGACGCCGCTGGTGGTGCTCGACGAGCAGCTCAAGATCCTCTCGGCCAATGGCGCCTTCCACGAGCGGTACGGCGCGCCGCACCTCGCGTTCACGGGGAGCAAGCTCTACGACCTGTCCGGCGGTGTTTGGGATTTTCCCGAGCTGCGGGCCGCGCTCGACGGGGTGCTCGCGCGTGACGACCGCTTTCAAAGACTGCAGGTCTTGCGCAAGCTCCCCAAGCTCGGGGAGCGGAACCTGTCGTTGTCCGCGCGAGCGATCTCCACGCCTGCGCACGAGCGATTGATCCTGCTGGCCGTCGAGGACGTCACCGACGCCAGGCAGCGGGAGTCCGAACGCGCGCGGCTGCTCGAAGACGCTCGCGCCGCCCAGTCCGCTGCGGAGAAGGCCAACCTGGCCAAGGACGTGTTCCTGGCCACCGTGTCGCACGAGCTCCGCACGCCCCTCTCCAGCCTGCTGCTCAACGCCCAGTACCTGCGCCGGGGAAAGCTGGACCCGGATCGACTCCGACGCGCCGCCGAGGCCGTGGAGCGCGCCACCCGGGTGCAGTCGCAGCTCATCGACGACCTGCTCGACATCTCGCGCATCGTCGCCGGCAAGCTGAGGATGGAGATGCAGGCGGTCAGCCTCGAGGGAGCGGTCCGGGCGGCCGTGGACACCGTGGCCCCCATGGCCAGCGCCAAGCGCATCGAGCTCGAGATGCAGCTCGACCCGTCGCTGCCGCCAGTCTCGGGTGATCCCGTGCGGCTGCAGCAGGTGGTGTGGAACCTCGTGAACAACGCCATCAAGTTCACGCCGGACGGCGGGAGGGTCACGGTCTCGCTCGAGGGCGTCGATGGACGCGCCCAGCTCCGCGTGACCGACACGGGGGTGGGCATCGAGCCCGCATTCGTGTCGCACCTCTTCACCCGCTTCACCCAGGAGGACCGCGGCGAGACCCGTGCCCACGGCGGGTTGGGGTTGGGGTTGGCCATCGTGCGCCACGTGGTGGAGGCGCACGGCGGGACGATCTCTGCGTCCAGCGCTGGGAGGGGAAAGGGCGCCACGTTCACCGTGCTCTTGCCGCTCATGCCTGCCAGCACCCGGCCGGTGCAACTCGACGGCGTTCGCGGGGGCGCCTCCGTACCCCTGGCCTCGATCGTGGGTGCCCGGGTGCTGGTGGTCGAGGACGACGCCGGGACCCGCGAGGCGCTCACGGACATGCTCGCGCTGGGCGGTGTTCAGGTCTGCGCGGTGGACTCCGCCGCGGCGGCCATGAAGGTGTTCGAGGAGTTCTCGCCCGAGCTCCTGGTGTGCGACATCGCCATGCCCGACGAGGACGGCTACAGCCTTCTCGGCAGGATCCGTGCATTGGATGGGCGCGGCCGCGACATCCCCGCGCTGGCGCTCACCGCGCTCGCCTCCGAGGACGACCACCGCCGAGCGCTCGAGGCCGGGTTTCAGCTCCACCTCGCCAAGCCGATTGATTTTGATCGCCTGGTCGCGGCGCTCGCGAGCCTCCGACAGCGGGTGCCGCTGGCCGAAGCGACGACGCATCCGCAGTGATTGCACGGATGGTCGGTTCGGGGCGCCGCCCTCGGAGGCCGAAGCGGCGCACTTTGCCGTCGCGGATGAGGTCCTTCATGGCGCGTGCCACGTCCTTCGATGGGCACGGGCGACGCGTGCGAGTTCGCTGACGGCGGTTCAGAGCGAGTATTCGCTCTGGACGCGCGACCCGGAGGCCGAGGTGCTCCCGGCCTGCGAGGAGCTGGGAAGCGGCTTCGTGCCCTTCACCCCGCTGGGCGCGGGCTACCTGACCGACGAGATCGATTCAGCGACCAAGTTCGACCAGAGCGATTCGTGTCTTCACGCCCGAGGCAGCCGAGGCCAGCGCACGCGAGGGCACGCGCTCGCACCCGACCTAGATTTGGTGCTGGGGCGGGCCATGCACGAGGTCTTCCGAAAGCTGCTCCGGCCGGACTGGTCCAGGCTGGACGTGCACACCGCCCTGCGTTGCGTTCCGGGAATCGCACTGCCGCTTCTGCTGGGCTTCGCCACGGGTCACGTCCGGCAAGGGGTGATGGCCGCCTCGGGCGCGTTCTCGGTGGGCTTCGGTGCGTTTTACGAGATCCTCCGGTCGCGGCGGCTGGCGATGCTGGTGGCGGCGCTGGGGATGGCCGTCTCCAGCTGGGTGGGCGCGGTGTCCGGGAGCTCGACGCCCGCCTGCATCGCCGTGGCCGGGATCTGGGGGCTGGTCTACGGAGTGATCTCCGATCTCAGCGTCGGCGCGTCCTGGGTCTCCTTGATGTGGGTGATCTGGCTGATCATCTCCACCGCCAGCCCCCTGCACGGGGTGCACGCGCTCGCGCGGGCAGGATTCATCTTGCTGGGCGGCGTGCTCCAGGCGCTCTTCGTGGACGCGCAGTGGCAGCTCTCGCGCCTCCGGCACCCTTTGTTTCCGCCGCCGCAGCTGCGCCTCACGCTCCGGGCGCTGCTCGAGAGCGCGTCCCACGAGATCTACCGGGTGCAGACCGCGACGACATTGATGATTGCCATGGCGATCGCGCGCTGGACGCAGATGCCCAACAACTATTGGATACCCATGACGGCGGCCATCGTGCTCCGTCCGGTGCTGGCCAATGCGGTGGAGATTGGCGTGATGCGCCTGGCCGGTACGCTGCTTGGGGCGGTGCTCGCCTCGGCAGTGGCTCAGGCGCTTCACCCCGGACTGGCGGGCCTGGCGGTGTTGGTCGTGGCTTTCGCGTTCGCCAGCTACCTCTTCGTGTTCGTCAACTACACCTACTTCGCCGTGGCGCTGACGCCGTACATCGTGTTCCTGCTCGAGCTCTCCGGCTTGCCCGAGGACGCGCTCATCAAGCCGCGCGCGCTGCACACGTTGCTGGGCGGCGTCATCGCCATCGTCAGCCAGGCGTTGCTCGCGCGGCTCGTCCCCGGTCCGCCGCGGCGGGTGCACGCGTGAGGTCGTCCGTGTGCGCGGGGAGCGTCGCGTTCGGCGACGCCGCACGCGTGCTTCACAAGCGACACCAGAAGCGCCCTGGATTCGCTGCACCGTTGCCCACGCAGAGCCGCTGCGCCAACTTCCGGGATGCGCAAGGGGATCTTCAGGTCGATCGCCCGCTGCGTGGTGTTGGCTCTCCTCCTCGCTTCGAAGCCTGCGGCGGCGCAGGGGAGCGACGATTCGGAGAACCCTCACCCCGACGCCGACGCCGACCCCACCCGGCCCATCTTGGGAAGTCTGCGCGACGAGTACGACCGTCTGCCCGACCACGCCTGGGCCAACGCGACGATCCTCCGCTTCGACATGCTGGCCATCCGGAACGCGGTCCTCCCGGGAAGTGCGCGCGGCATCCTGTTGCGCGCCGACTTTCCGGTGGTGACCAGCTCGGTGGGTGGGGTGACCCACTTCGGCACCGGCGATCTCTACGGGCAAGCGGTGGTGGTGCCGCGGCTGGGTCAGGAGTTCACCCTTGCCGCCGGAGCGGGGGCGGTCTTTCCGACCGCGACGTCGCCTTTTACGGGCTCGGGCAAGTGGCAGGTCGCACCCATCGTGGCGCCGGTGTGGTTCCTGCCGAACCGACAGGGACTGGCCTACCTCAAGGTCCAGGACTTCATCTCCGTGGCGGGACACGCCGACCGACCGGGCATCGATTACTTGTTGGTCACGCCCACGCTCTTCTACTGGCTCAGCTCGAGCATCTTCGTCCTCGGAGACACCGAGGCCAATACGGATTGGAAGGCCGGCGCCCGCACCAGCCTGCGCTCGGGGCTGCAGGTTGGCAGCATGTTCACCCGGCGCATGGGCATGTGGATCAAGGGCGAGGTGCCCTGGGGGCCGAATCGCGAGGGACTCTGGACCCTCAAGGTGACTGCCTTCGTGATTCGGTAGCGAGTGCCCGTCACGTTGAATCCGAGTCCCGACAGCGTGCCGCGCGGGCACAGCGTGCCTACCCTTCGCACCTCCAGGCGAGGGAGGCACCGATGCGGCACGGATGCGCGGCGCTTGCGGTCGCGGCAGTGCTTTTCCCGACTGCCGCCCTCGCTGACTCGAGTGCCCCCGGTCAGGTGCCCATCGAGTTCAACGATTCGCACGTCCACCTGACGAATTACATCCAGGAGGGGACCGACATCCACGGGTTCCTGAAGTTGATGGGGAATCACGTCGGGCGGTCGGTCCTGTTCGGGATTCCGCTCCAGCAGACCTGGTCCTATCGAATCTCAGGGGACTACGCCCCGACCTACTACCTGAATACGGACGCACCTCTCTATTACTATTCATTCACAGATGCCTACATCGCGATGACCTACAAGTCGCTGACGCCGAAGGAGCGGACGCGGTTTGACCCGATGATCACCGGCTTCAATCCTGCGGACATGTACGCGGCGGATCATGTTCGTCGCGTGCTCGCCACGTTCCCTGGCGTCTTCGAGGGGATTGGCGAGTTCACCATCCACAAGGAGTTCGTCTCCGCCAAGGTGGCAGGTGAAGTGGCCAGCCTCACCGACCCGGCGCTGGATCGCCTCCTTGACTTTGCCGGCGAAGTTGGCCTGCTGACCCTGATCCACAACGATTTTGACGTGCCGTTCGCGAAGGAAGGGGCCTCGCCGGTATACCTCGACCAGGTGCGAGCGCTATTCGCGCGGCACCCCAAGACGACGATCATCTGGGCGCACGTGGGGTTGGGGCGCGTCATCCACCCGGCGGTCGACTACGTCGGCATCATCGAGAAGGTCGTCGAGGACCCGAAGTACCAGAACGTCTATTTCGACCTCTCCTGGGATGAGACCGCGAAGTACATCGTGGCCACGCCGGAGACCACGGCGCGCGTCGCCGCGTTCATCAATCGTCATCCCGATCGTTTCTTGTTTGGTACCGACGAGGTCGCGCCCAAGAGCGCCGAGCAGTACTTCAGCGTGTTTCAGATCTACCAGCCGCTCTGGAGGCAGCTCACGCCCGAGGCCAGCGAGAAGGTCCGCAAGAAGAACTACGAGCGGCTCTTCGACGCGGCGCGCGTGAAGGTTCGCGCCTGGGAGAAGGCGAACCTGAGCCTCGCCTCCGAATAGGTCCCCTTGCTTGCTCGCTGGCCAGGCAAGGAGGCCGTGCACAGCTTGCGAACTCGAAGCCAGCGCGCTCCGCGGTCTGGCCGAATCGCCGGAGGGCAGGGATGAATGCGTTGCTGCAGGTCGCACTGTTGAACGCGGTCCTCGCCCAAGCCCCCGACGTCACCCAGGCGGCCGACGAGGTCCCGCCGGCGGCGCCGGCGCCGGCCCCCGCGGCGCCTCCCCCGACAGCGACCCCCGACCAGCCGCCGACCCCGCTCGCAGGTTGGGTCACCGGTGAGGGGTTTCGGCTCAAGAGCGAGTCGGGCGACTACATGCTTCGCGTGGGCCTCCAGGCGGCCTATCGCTTCCAGCCGACGTGGGAGAACGGTGAATCCGCGGAGCGCTCGTCGATTCCGTTCATGCGGCCCATCCTGCGCGGCAATCTGTACAAGCCGTGGATCACCTTCTGGACCTCGATGGAGCTCGGCGGAAACCCGCCGTACCTGCTCGACGCCTACTTCGATGTCGTTCCAATCTCGGAGTTCGGCCTTCGCGCCGGCCAGCAGTACACGCCTTACGGCCGGCAGGAGCAGCTCGGGCCCCAGCAGCTCTTCTTTCCCGAGTGGTCACCGGTTGCAGACTACTTCTGGCCGGGCCGCGACAAGGGCCTTCAGGTCTACGGCCTGGTGGCGGACAAGCGGTTTGAATACTACCTCGGCATCTTCGCGGGCTCTCCGCTCCGTCAGACGGAGTCCATTCCTGGCAATCAGGAGGCCCAGTTTCGCCTGGCCATCAACCCACTCGGGCCCACCAAGCCCGACGAGTTTCCGTTCACGGCCGAGGGCGGCTGGCTGCCCTTCCGCTTCGCGGTCGGCGTGAACGGCTACGAGGGCAAGATCCAGACGTCCGTGGAGAACTTCAACCAGGACAACGGCCAGCTCTTCGCGGAGCCCACGGGGTTCACCTTCAAGACCTGGGACGTGGGCGGCGACGTCTGGGTTCAGGGTGGGCCGCTCATCTTTACGGCCGAGCCCAACTGGCGCCGGATCGAGCCGCAAGATGCGACGCCCGCGCACGACCAGTTCGGAGTCTGGGGCCAGCTCCTCTGTGCAATCTGGAGGGACAAGATCGCTGCGGGCGTCCAGGCGAACTGGATCGACCCGAACACCGCCATCTCCAACGACGAGTCATTCGAGATCCAGGGCGACGTGAACTGGTTCATCCATACTCCGGAGCTGGTCCTCAAGCTCCGGTACGCGCACGTGAAGCAAGATGAGCCCGGCGTCCAGGAGAACCTGCCCTGGGTGCCCGGCACGACGAACCTCCTCACGCTCCAGTTCAACCTCAGCTTCTGACGACGCGAATGACCACCGCGGCCACGGAGGTTCCGAAGCGGCCAGTGAATGTCGACCGCTTCATCGACATCGTCACGGTGGTGATGATCTCCTGCGCGGCGCTCATGACGGCCTGGTGCAGCTACCAGTCGTCGAAGTGGAGCGGCGTTCAAGGCAAGGTGTTCGCGATCGCGTCGGCGGCGCGCGTGCGCGCCTCGACGATGCGAGAGCGCGGGAGCGTGCGCACGGCCGTCGATGTTGGACTCTTCGTGCACTACGTGAATGCCCGCTTCATGGAGCACTCGCCGCTCGCAGACTTTCTTCACCAGCGCTTCCCACCCGAGCTTCGACGATCCATGGATGACTGGCTGGCCACCGAGCCCTTCACGAACCCGAGCGCGCCCGAGTCACCCTTCGTCATGTCGTCATTCGAGCTCGAGGCGAACAAGGAGGCTGACAGGTTCGAGGCCGAGGCGACCGAGGCGTACGAGCGGGGAATTGCGGCGAACGACCACGCGACCGACTTCGTGCTCGTCACGGTGTTGTTCGCATCCGTCTCGTTCCTCGCCGGCGTTGGTGGGAAGCTCCGCGCGCCATTTCACTTGGCGGTGGTGCTCATTGGTCTGGTCATCTTGCTCGGTGCCATTGCGATTCTGTCGCGGCTCCCCACGGCGCCGGTCGGAGGGCTGGCGGCCAACCTTCACTGGTGACCGCCGGCCCAATCTGGATCAGTGGACCCGCGAAGGCGTGCGTGCCTGGCGCGGGGGCTGGGCGTGCGGCTGGTAGAGGTCAACGCCGAGCGCCTTGGAGATGTACTCCACGGCCTTCTGACCGCGCACGCTGTTGCCCGCGTCGTCCAGGGGAGGGGAGAAGGTGCCGATGGCAAACTTGCCCGGGACGATGGCCACGATGCCGCCGCCCACGCCGCTCTTGGCCGGGAGGCCGACATTGAACGACCACTCGCCCGAGTTTTCATAGAGGCCGGCGGTCGACATCACGGCGAGCACGCCAGGAACGTTCTTCTCGTCCATCACGCGCTGGCCGGTCATCGGGTTCACGCCGCCATTGGCGAGGGTGGCGCCCATGATGGCCAGGTCCCGAGCCGTGACGGAGACGGAGCACTCGCGCGTGTAGATGTCGAGGGCCTCGCCGGGGTCGCCCTTCAGCACCTCGTAGGCTTTGAGCAGCGTGGCGATCGCTCGGTTGCGCGTGTTGGTCTCCGATTCCGACTTGTACACGGGCTGATCCACGGTGAGCTCGTGCCCCGCGAAGGCGCTGTAGGTCTTGATGATGGAGTCCCACTTGGCCTCGGCCGAAGGCGCGTTGAGCAAGCTGACGGCGGTGATAGCGCCGGGGTTCACGAGCGGATTTCCCGGCAGGTGCTTGGGGTCGTTCTCGATGGCGATGATGGAGTTGAACGGGAGGCCGGTGGCGTTCACGCCAATCTTCTTCTCCACGCCGTCCGCACCGATTTGCTGCATGAGCAGCGAGAGGGTGAAGACCTTGGCCACCGATTGAATGGAGAATGGATGCGCAGCGTCGCCGACCTGGAAGACCTGGCCGTCCACGGTGGCCACGACGATTCCAAACAGCTTGGGATCGACCTGCTTGAGCACCGGGATGTAGTCGGCGTTCTTGCCCTCCTGATTCGAGGCGAACTTGCGATGCGCCTCATTGATCACGGCCTGGATACGCTGGCCGGTTGCCGTGGTGGGCGGGGTCGCTCCTGGAGGAGCGGTGGGCGCCTCGTTTCTTGCGAGGGCCGAATCGGTGGTGAAGCTCGGCGGCGAGGCCAGAAGCGCGAGGCCGATGAGCAGCTTCGAAGAGACGAGTGACAGGTGCGACATGGTTTCCCCTCCCGAACAGATCCCGCCCGCCCACCAGGTCGCAGGTGGCGCATCAAGCTTGTGAATGGTGGAACGCGGGGGCCACGTCCCGAGGGACAGCGCGCCGCAGCTCAGAAGAGGACGTCGGTGCCGACCGAGAGGATCTCACCCGTCTGGCCGGCTGCGTAGTATCCGAATGTCGAGCCCGTCGGGCTCTTGTGGACATAAATGGTATGTAGATTGACTCGGAAGCTTCGAGTGGCAAACGGGAAGTAGCTCGCGCCGACGCAGCCTTCCCACGGGTGGCGCTGGAAGGCATCCCAGATGTAGGTGCCGCTGGCGTACACGCCGAGGTGCTTGGGGATGAACATGTACATGGTCTCGGCCATGAAGCCGGTGTCGAAGATGGCGCTCATGGGCAAAGGGCCGGTGGCGTCGAAGTGCGAGAGCCAGCGCAGGTAGTACTCACCTTGAAACGACCAGCCTCGATATTTGAGGCCGACGTCGTAGGCCAGGATGTCGTAGTTGGCGTACTCGACGGTGACCCCCGGAGCGAGTGAGCCTGTCTCGAAGAGAAGCACGCCGTCCGAGAGGCGGAGTTGGGTCGCGTTGGGCGCCGCGCTCAGATCGGCGGCGCGGTTCTCGCGCGCGTGACCCATGGAGGTTCCGAAGCGCGTGGCGAGGCGATCGTGCTCCTCGAAATCGGCGAGGCCCCCGCGCAGGCCGAACTCGCCCGTGGTGGGCTCCCACCAGAGCGAACCGCTGTATGAAAAGAAGCGCGAGTCATTGGCCGCCACCACGCCGAGCTGGCTCAAGTTCGTGTTCACCGAGAGCCAGTAGAACAGGCCGGGGAGGGGCTCGCCCCGGATCCACGCGCCCGACGAGAAGCCGCCGCGGAAGAACTCCTCGCCCATCTGGCGGTCGCTCGCGGCCCAGAACGGGTGTGAGCCCGTCATCGAGCGCGTGGTCAGCGTGGGCCCGATGCCCGCGCCGAGCGTCAGGCCCTCCGCAACTTTGAATTGCAGGTTGCCAAATGCCAGCGTCTGTTGCGTCGCGGGCAGCGACCAAACGGTGAGGACGTAGACCAGCCGCGGGTTGAGCGCGAAGCCCGAGAACCAGATCATCGTGCGCTGCCAGTTGATGTCGTTGCGCGCATCCACGCCGCGCGTGCGGCCGAGGTGGTCCACGAAGTCCTGGCTGGCGGGCAGTTGGTCCAGGTAGCGGGCCAATCCATAGAAGCTGATGTTCAGGCTCCCCAGGTCGGTCTTGACGATGTCGAAGCCCTTGGCCGGCGTGAACTCTCCGGCGGTCTGGTTGGGTGCCGAGCCGAGGTCGGTCTTGTCCTTCGTGGGCGCGCCGGGAGGTTCGACCTCGGCTTGGTCCTGGGCTCGGGCGAGCCCGGGGAGGCTCAGCGTCAGTGCGAGGGAAATGAAGCAGCAGACGCGGCGCATGTGACGCACTCTCGAATCCGAGGGGCGCCGTCTTACCAGCGCGCGAGCTTCGCCCCGGCCCTCGACCACTCGACAAGCTCGAGCAGCCGACAGCCCGGGCGTCCAGTCGTGCGAGGTGTGTGTTGATGGATGCTGCCAGTGCTCGATGGGGGCCATTGGCCACCGGCCAAGGCGATGCACGTCGAATCGCGGCCTGCACGCCTGGCGCGGCGCGACCTCTCGCTGCACGGCGCGTCGAGGAGGTTGTCTCGCCGCCGACCTACAATCCGCGTTGGGGGTCGAAGAAGGATATTGAGGAATGGCGGGGCAGGGACTGTTTCAGCGGCCCGGTTACTCGGCCCGTCAACCCGCCCGCACTGATCTGCCCGAGCTCGCGGAGCTGCGCGTCTTGCTCTTCGAATGTTTTGCGGGCCAGGGCCCTTCAGCAGGCCTCGACGGGTACCGTCGGCACGAGCTGATGGAACCTGCGCAGGTCGAGCACGAGGTCGCCGCCGCCCGGCTCCTCTGCCAGCACGTCAGCCAGGCGAGCGGCCCAGACCACGCGGTCGGCCTCGTACGTCAGCGAGGGCGTTCGACGCGTGATGAGGTGAGGGTCCTTTCTTTCAGCCGGGCTTGCCCTCGGGCTCGCGGGTCATTTGCTCCATCTGCTCACCGAGCTTGTCCAGGCCCAGTCGCCCGAGTTGCGCCCGCACCTGCGGATACAGCTGTTGGGATTGCTCGCGTGCGTGGGCCGCAATGTCGCGCTCGAGGTCGTTCAGCTTCTGGTCGAATGGGTCCACGCCTGGGTGCAGTGTCTTCAGCTCGGCCAGGTGACGCTTGAGCTGCAGCTGCTCGTCGATGAACCGTGGCAACATCTTCGCGGTACGTCGAGCCTTCGCCGCTGGAAAGAAGATCCGCCCCTCGTACTCCGTGTACGTGTCGATGGCATCGCTGAGCCTCCCGAAGATCGCTTCGCGGTCCCGTACCTCGCCGGGCAGGCGATACTCCCGGAAGAGCCGCACCACCTCGCTGTGCTGGGATTCGAGCTTGCCGATTGCGTCCATGGTGACACCTCCATGGACAACGTGCGTACGCCCAGTCCACCGCGGAAGGTCCGGGCGAGCGGCCAAGCGCATCGGCCGCTTCGCGGGGACGTCGGGCGACAGTTGGTCCGTATTCCCAAGCTGCCGAGCTACAGACCGGTCCCCCGCGTCACGATTTCTTGAGACACCTTGCTGAGGCCAAGATGGGCCTCG
>JAFEBB010000016.1 GCA_018266075.1 Deltaproteobacteria bacterium
CCCCCGGGAGCACCGCCGCGGCGCCGCCGAACGGGGCCACCTCGGGTGACGGGGCCGCGAACGGAGCCTCGCATTGATGCGCCGGTTGCAGGGCACGACAGGGCGCCGCGCTCGTGAAGGCGGCGCCCTTCGTGTCTTCGCCGCCCGAGGAGACGCGTTCACCTCTCGAGCTCCACGCCGCCGAGGCACGGAAGTTGGTGCGCCTCGCCCTCGGCGACGAGATCCCGTGGTGAGAGGAGCATCGAGGCGAGGGCCAGCACACGGGCGGCTCGGCGAAGCAAACAGGGCCGCAAGCAAGGCTTGGCCGAGCGCTTCCAGCCAATGGATGTGGGCCCGGTTGCCTCCCAAGGCTCGCCCCCACTACCCTTTCGGCATGGCGAACGTCGACGAGACCGGCCCGGTGGAGATCGACTGGAACGGCCACGACGTGCCGTCCGAACTCGCGCACCTTCCCCCGGGGCGCTACCGCGTCGAGCCGGTTGGCGAGTGGGATCTGCCCCCAGAAGAAGAAGCGGGCCTCGAGGAGGCCGCGGCCGCGCTCGAGCGTGGCGAGGGCATTCCCTCTGAGCAGGTCGCCGATGAGATGCGGCAGCTTCTTGCGGCGAGGTCCGCATCTGGCGGCTGTACCACCACGCCCGGCGCCCGCTTCACTGAGCGTTGAGCGATCGCCCCACGGACACCCCTGTCCGCCGCGCGATCACCCTCCGAAAAGCCGCACGAGATTCCAGCGGTTTGACGCTGGCACGTTCGCCGCAATGACGCCCTCCATCACCCGGAGGACGCCATGTCGGACAGCCACCGCATCAACCAGGTCTCGATTTCGTCGGAAGGCCCGCGCCAGACGCCGAATGAGAGCTTTGGCAACACCCTCTCGAAGACGCTCGCCAAGGGCGCCTCGACCACGCTCGGCCTCGCCTCGCCGCTCTTGGGCGCGGTGAACCCGGCGCTCTCGGCGCCCGTGAGCCAGGCCGCCCAGACCATCGCGCAGTTCGCGAATTCTGGTCCGGCGACCACGCCGCGCGCGCTCACCAGCGTGCCCTTGCCCAACGCGAGCGCGCCCTCGGGCAGCTCGGGCGAAGCGTCGATTGGCGCGAGCGCCGGCGGGACCGACTCGGCGTCGCTGCTTCAGGCGCAGCAGGCCATGAACGAGCAGTCGCAGCAGTTCAACATGATGTACCTGCAGCTCCAGGACAACATGCAGCGCGAGTCGCGGGAGTACGAGACCATCTCGAACATCATGAAGGTCCGCCACGACACCGCGAAGAACGCCATCAACAACATCCACTAACTCGAAATCCCCCGGGAGGACGCCATGATCGACAAGGTCGCAGGCGCCGCGGTCCAGGGCGCGAGTGAAGTGGCCAAGGCGCCGAAGGCCCAGTCCTTCGGCAGCGTGATGAAGCAGCCGAACGTCGCCAAGGCCCAGGCGCCGCAGCAGATCCAGAAGGCGCAGCACGCGCAGCCCAAGCCGAAGCCGGAGCCGGTGGCGAAGACGCAGGCGGTGCAGTCGAAGCCGCAGGCCGCGGCGCTCATCAACGAGGTCGGCGCGGCGCAGGCGAAGCTGGACCAGATCTTGAAGATGGCTGAGTCCGGTCGGACGTTCTCGCCTGCGGAGCTCCTGGCCTTCCAGACCCACGCGTACCGCGCGAGCCAGGAGCTGGATCTGGCGGGCAAGGTCGTCGAGAAGGCCACCAGCGGCGTGAAGCAAACCCTCAACACCCAGGTGTAGCCATGAAAAAGCTCATTCTTGCCGCGGCGATGGTGCTCTCCGCCTGCTCCACCAAGATCCAGCACGGGCTCGCCGAGCGCGACGCCGACGAGATCCAGGCCGTCCTCGGCGACCACGGCATCACCGCGACGCCGGTGCCCGAAGGCAAGGAGAAGTGGGCGCTCGAGGTGCCGCAGTCGAGCGCTTCCGAGGCGGTGCGCATCCTCCACGAGAACAACCTGCCCCGGCAGCAGGCGCCGGGCTTCGCGGAGGTCTTCGGCCAGGGCTCGATGGTCCCGACCGCGACCGAAGAGCGCGCCAAGCTGATTCAGGCGCTCTCGGGCGAGAACGCGCGCCTGCTCCAGGGGCTCGAGGGCGTGATCGCGGCGAAGGTGATCGTGGTCCCTGAGTCGAAGGCGAGCGCGTTCGGCCAGGTTGAGCCGGCGCGCGCGTCGGTCCTGCTCAAGGTGGCCGCGCCGCACGCGGATTCACTCGAGAAAAAGAAGCCGGAGATCCAGCAGCTCGTCGCTGGCTCGGTGCCCGGGCTCACGCCGGATCACGTGGCGCTGCTCGTGGAGTCGGTCGAGGTGAAGGCGCGGCCCACAGTCGTCGAGACCAAGGACCGCACGGCTGCGGTGCTCGTGGCTTCGGTCGCGGGCGTGCTCCTCGCGCTGCTCGCGGGTGGCCTGGTGGCTGCAGTGCTCCGGGCTCGCAAGCTGCGGCTCGAGCTCGACGGCGATGAGGACGAGGACGAAGAGCCGACCGCCAAGCCCGCGCCCAAGAAGGCCGCCTAGGAGCCCGCCATGGAGCCCATGCGATTCTTCCCGAAGCCGCAGAACCCCAAGGAGACGCGCGTCATCGCCGCAGCTCCGCGGGCCCGGCTGGCGCGGCTTCCCGAGGCCGACCGGCAGCTGGTGATGCTGCTGGTTTCGCTGGGCGCCGAGCAAGCCCGGACGCTGCTCGCGGGACTCTCGGACGAGCGCCGCGAGCTGTTGGCGCCGCTGGTGGCCGAGGCGATGTCGCTGCCCGATGCCGAGCGGCACGCGCTCTTCGCCGTGCCCGAGCGCCGGACGGACTCGAGCAAGCTGAATGCGCGCCTGCGCACCGAGCGGCCCCGGCTTGCGAATCTCCTGGTGCATGAGCTCGCACCTCGGCGCGCCCCGGCGAACCTGGTGCCGGCCAAGGCCTCCAGCGAGACGTTCGGACGCACCCTGGCCGCCATCGCGCGCAGCTGGAAGGCCGAAGCCACGAAGTGATCGCCGCGCGGACACCCCTGTCCGCCGGACGATCGCGATCGCGCCGCGGACACCCCTGTCCGCCGCGCGATCACCTGCTTGCGGGCTACCCCAGGGAACTCGTCGGGCACGCGCCTTGAACTACCGGCCGCCATCGACCGGAGTTCGCGATGTTGAAGCCCCTCACCCAGGCCAAGAAGCTCGCGAAGTTGGGCTCGCGCTCGCTCACGCGCGCGCACGTGGCGCTGCAGCGTCGACCCGCGCTGAAGGCCGCTTTCGCCGAGGCCGTGCAGGCGGTCGCGACCGCGCTCGGCAAGCGCCTCGACGCCGAGGTCACCCTCGAATCGCAGCTCCTCGACGCCGCCGTCAAAGGCCCGAATTCGCTCGCTTCTCCCGGCGTGTTCGCGCTCGTGTCGCTCGATGAGGTCGGCGGCTTCGCGGTCGTCGAGCTCGAGCCGCAGCTCTGTTCCGCGCTGGTCGACAAGCTCGCTGGCGGCAACGGGGAAAGCCTCGCCCCGCTTGCACTTTCCGAAGCCGAGCGCGCCGGGACCTCGCTGCTCGTGCTCGACGCGCTCGCCGCCCTTCGCAACAGCCCCGTGGAAAAAGCCCTGGGACCGCGCCTGGTTCGCATCGTCACCAGCGCGGCCGAGGTCACGGCCGTCACCGACCTGCGCGCGGCGCACTTGGCCGTCCGCGTGAAGCTCTCCTGCGGCCCAGCGACGGGCTTCGCCCGCGTGCTCATCCCCGCGAGCGCACTGAGGTTCTGGGTGGAGTCGGTGCCGGCCGAGGTGGTCGTGCCGGCGCCCGAGGTCGCCGCCGCCAGCGTGCCCGTGAGCGTCATCGCCGGGCGCGCCACGCTCACCACCGCCGACATCGACACGCTCACCGGCGGCGACGTGGTCCTGCTCGAGGGCCTCTCTGGCACCCGCGAGGCGCTCACCGGACCCGCCCGGCTGGTGGGCACGACCTTCGCAATCACCGGTCACATCGGCCCCGACGCCTTCACCGTCGCGGCCCTCCACACGGAGCCCGCCATGAACGACGCCACGACGATCCAGAAGGCCCCCGAGCTGCCGGTCGAGGTCGAGGTCGAGCTGTGCAAGGTGCGCCTGACCGTCGCCGAGCTGGGCGCGCTCCAGGTGGGCGGGGTGATTCCGCTCCGCGTCGGCGCGGGCGAGCCGGTGGCGCTCAAGCTCGGCGATGCGGTGGTCGCGATCGCGGAGCTCGTGGAGATCGAAGGCGAAATCGGCGCTCGCATCCTTCGGCTGGCCAAGTGAGGACCGCCATGAACCCCAAGTTCTCCCTCGACCTGAAGAACCCCATGGGCCGCAAGCTCTGGGCAATCGGCGGCTGCATCGGCGCTCTCGTGTTCGCCCAGCTGAGCTCGCCCAGTTCGGCGAACGCGTCGCTCGGGCTCGCGCCGTTCAAGATGCTCGCGGTGCTGGGCTGCTTCGGGGCGCTGGCATGGTGGCTGCTTAAGAAGCTCCCGAACGCCGGCGCACAGCAGCTCGAACCGGCGCTCAAGGTCGTGAGCAAGACCGCGCTGAGCCCGAAGAACGGATTGGCGCTGGTCGAAGCAGATGGAATCCGCGTGCTCGTCGCGTACGGCGACGGCTTCGCCCGCGTGCTCCCGCTCGATGCGGTGGGCGCGCAGAAGGAGAACGCGTCATGAGCTCGCTCCACCACGTCGCCGCCGCTGCCCTCCCCCACGTCGAGCCGGTGATTCACCAGCCCGCGCAGATGGCCGACCTGAACTTCACCACGCACCCGCTGATGATGATGGGCCTGCTCGGCGCGATGGCGCTGGCGCCCTTCGTGGTGCTGATGCTCACCAGCTTCGCGAAGATGAGCGTGGTCCTGTCGATCACCCGGAACGCGCTGGGCTCGCCCTCGCTCCCGCCGACGACCGTGCTCACCGGACTCGCCGTGATCCTCAGCGCCTTCGTGATGGCGCCCGTCGGGCAGGACATGTACGCGGCCGGCAAAGCCGCCTACGCCACGAGCGCCACCGGGGAAATCGACGACGCGCTCCACGCGGCCGCCGTCGCCGCGGGCCCGCTGCGCGCGTTCCTGCTCAAGCACGGGCACGCCGAGGATCGCTCGATGTTCCTGGAGCTTGCCCAGCAGCTCCGCGGCGAGAAGGGCGCCAACGACGTCACTGCCGAGGACGTGGTGGTCATCGTGCCGGCCTTCGTGATCAGCGAGCTCAAGGAGGCGTTCCAGATCGGGTTCTTGATCTTCCTGCCCTTCCTCGTGGTCGACATGCTCGTGGCCAACGTGCTGATGGCGCTGGGGATGAGCTCGCTCTCGCCGACGCAGGTGTCGCTGCCCTTCAAGCTGCTGCTCTTCGTGATGGTCGACGGCTGGCACCTCCTCGCCCAGGGCCTCGTGCTCGGCTACCGCTGATTGGCCCGACGGCTGCAAAGGAGCCTGGTCATGAACCCCGACACCTTCCTCGCCCTCGGTCGCGAAGCCCTGACGATGCTCGTCATCGCCTCCGCCCCGCCGCTGCTGGCCTCGCTCGTGGTGGGCGTGCTCGCGTCGCTGTTCCAGGCGACCACGCAGATTCAGGAGAGCACGCTCTCGTCGGTGCCCAAGCTGCTCGCGGCGATCGGCGCCCTGGTGCTCGCGGGTCCGTGGATCGGCCAGCACCTGGCGCGCTTCACCCAGGACCTCTTCGCTGTTCTCCCGCAGCTCCACTGAGCCCGCCATGAACTTGCCCTCCGCGCTCACGGTTCTCGCGAACCAGCTCCAGCCGCACCTCTGGCCGGTGGCGCTCTGCGGCGCGCGGCTGCTTCCGGTGTGCTTGATGTGCCCGGTCTTCGGCGGCGGACAAGCGCCGTCGCAGGTGCGCCTGAGCCTTGCGCTGATGCTCGCGCTCTTCGTGCACGTGGGGTGCGGGATCGCGCTGCCTGCGACCTTCGTCGCGAATCCGGAGACGCTGATTCCCGCCTTCGCGACGCAGCTCTTCGCGGGCTTGTGCATGGGCTACGTGGCCGCCTTGCCCTTTGACGCCGCGCGCATCGGCGGCCGGCTCCTCGACACGCTCCGCGGTGCCAACGCCGAAGCCTCGCTTCCCGAAGTCGGACAGAAGGACGCCGCCACGGCAGGCATGCTCCACCAGCTCCTCTGCGCGACGCTCTTCGCCTGCGGCGGCTATCGGCTGGTGATGGGCGCGGTGGTGAAGAGCTTCGGCGCCCTTCCGCTCGTGGGCGGCGCCATGAACATGACCGCGGCCGTCGAGCTGTGCGCCGCGGGTGCGCTCGCGGCGATGGCCACTGGGCTCGCGATTGGTGCTCCGGCCGCTGCGGTGTCACTGGTCGTCGACGTGGGACTTGGGCTCGCGGCTCGCGCCGCACCTCAGCTCAAGCTCGCCGACACGGGCGCGCCGGTGAAGCTTGGCCTCGGCGCTGCGGCGATTCTGTTGTCGCTCGGAGCCGTCAGCGAGCGGCTGCTGGGCGTCGCGGCGGAGAGCGTCCAGACGCTCGGGCTGCTGGTGAGGTGATCGCGCGGCGGTCACCCCCTGTCCGTGGCGCGATCACTTGCCCGGAGGGGTCATCCAACCACCTGGAATCGCTCGAACTCTGAGTCGGCACGGGCATCGCAATTGCGCGGTGCATGTCCTCCGAGAAGACCGAGCAGCCCACCGAGAAGCGCAAGCGCGAAGCCCGGGAAAAGGGCCAAGTCGCGCGCTCGAAGGCGCTCTCCGCCACCGCTTCCGGCAGCGCGGCCATGCTCGCGGCCTTCGGCACGCTCTCGGGCTCGGCGGGCGAGGCCGTCCACTACACGCGCGCGGCGCTCGAGCAGGCCACTGCGCTCGGCCAGAGCCCCGACCAGGCCGTCCACGCGGCCGTCTCGATGCTCCTCGCGCTGGCAATTCCCACGCTGGCGACTGCAGTTGCGGCCGCTGCGCTGGTCACCGCGGCGCAGGTCGGGCTGCAGCTCAACCTTGGCCACGTCGCGCCCAAGCTCGAGCGGCTCGATCCCAGCGCCGCCTGGAAGAAGATGTTCGGCGTCCAGAGCGTGATCGAGGTGCTGCGCTCGCTGGTTGCCGTGGCGGTCGTCGGCGGGATTGGCTGGGCGACGCTGCGCAACAACGCGGCGATGCTCGCGAATCTCGCTTCGACACCCGGCGACGCTGCCATGTGTGCCGGCCTCGGGCTCGCGCTGCAGATCGCCAAGAAGGCCGCGTTCGCCCTGCTCGCGCTGGGCGCCATCGACTACGGCATCCAGCGCTGGCAGCACCTGAAGTCGCTGATGATGACCCGCGAAGAGGTCAAGCAGGAGCACAAGAATTCCGAAGGAGATCCGCACATCAAGGGCAAGCGGAAGCGCCTCGCCAAGGAGCTCCTCAACGCCGCTGGCAAGGGCGTGAAGGGCGCCACGGCGGTGGTCGTGAACCCGACCCACGTCGCGGTGGCGCTGCTCTACGACACCAAGATCGCCGAGGCGCCGGTCATCGTGGCCCGTGGCACCGAGGCCGAAGCGCTGCAAATCCGCCTGGAAGCGCGACGCTACGGCGTGCCGATCGTCAAGGACGTCCCGCTCGCGCGGACCCTGGTGAACTTCCAGGTCGGCGAAGAGGTGCCCGAGGAGCTCTACCAGGCGGTGGCAGGGATCTTGAAAGTGGTCTTCGAACAGCAGCTCACGACGACGGAGCACACGCCATGAAGCTCGACCTGAAGAAGCACGCGGACATCGTCCTGGCCATCGCGGTGGCGGGAATCGTGGGGGCGATGATCGTCCCGCTGCCCACCTGGCTCCTCGACGGCTTCCTCGCGCTCAACCTCGCCGCCGCTGCCACGCTGCTCGTCGCGGCGCTCTACGCGAAGGACGCGCTCAAGGTGGCGAGCTTCCCCACGCTGCTGCTCATCACCACGCTCTTCCGGCTCGCGCTCAACGTGAGCTCCACCCGGCTCGCGCTGCTCAACGGCGACGCTGGCGAGGTGATTCGCGCGTTCGGCGAGTTCGCGGTGCAGGGCGAGTACGTGGTGGGCTTCGTCATCTTTGCCATCCTCACGCTGGTGCAGTTCCTCGTGGTGGCCAAGGGCGCGGAGCGCGTGAGCGAGGTGGCCGCGCGCTTCACCCTCGACGCCATGCCGGGCAAGCAGATGTCCATCGACGCCGACCTGCGCGCAGGCGCCATCAACCAGGCCGAGGCGCGCCGCCGCCGCCGCGCGCTCGAGCGCGAGAGCCAGCTCTTCGGCGCCATGGACGGCGCCATGAAGTTCGTGAAGGGCGACGCCATCGCGGGCATCGTCATCGTGGCGATCAACTTGATCGGCGGCCTCTGCATCGGCGTGCTCGTGCACGGCATGAGCGTGGGCGACGCGGCCAAGACCTACTTCCTCCTCGCCATCGGCGACGGCCTCGTGTCGCAGATTCCGGCGCTCTGCGTGGCCGTCTCGGCCGGCCTGGTGGTGACGCGCGTCGCGAGCGAGGACGAGAACGCTTCGCTCGGCCTCGACATCGGCTCGCAGTTCTTCAGCCAGCCGCGCGCGCTGTACGTGGTGGCCGGGCTGCTCTCGCTCCTCGGGCTCCTCCCGGGCATGCCGATCGTGCCCTTCTTCGGGCTCGCGTTCGGCGCGGCGTTCCTCGGCTTCCGGCTCGACCGCAAGCACAAGGCTGCTGCCGCGGCGCTCGCCCAGGCCCAGGCCGAGGCCGGCATCCACGCCGCGCACGGTGCGACGCCCGCCGCTGCCGCGACGCCCAGCGCTCCCGCGCAGGTGACCGTGGGCACCGTGCCGCTGCTCGTGGACCTCTCGGTGTCGCTCACGGCCATCGCGAAGGAGGACGACGGCCGGCTCGCGGTCAAGGACCTCCCGCAGCTCCGCGACGCGCTCTTCCTCGACACCGGCCTGCGCTTCCCGCCGGTGCGCGTGCGCCAGAATGCCGGCAACCTGCCCGCGAACGCGTACGTCATCGCCATCGACGAGGTGCCCTGCGCCCGCGGCTCGCTCGACCCGACCAGGCTCTACACCGGTGCGAGCCCGTCGGACCTGAACATGCTCGGCATCGCCTTCACCCAGGCCAAGGATCCGGCGAGCGGCCGCGCCATCTGCGCCGTCGACCCCAGTGAGAAGGAGCGGCTCCAGGCCATGGGCGCGGTGGTGCGCACCGCCCGCGAGCTCTTCCTGGTGCACCTCGCGGCCGTGCTCCGCCGCAACGCCAGCCAGTTCCTCGGGGTGCAGGAGACGCAGGCGCTCCTCGACGGCCTCGAGCAGAGCTCGCCCGCGCTGGTCCGCTCGGTGGGCGAGAAGGTGCCGGCCACGCTGCTCACCGAGGTGCTCAAGACGCTCGTCGACGAGGGCGTGAGCATCCGCAACCTGCGCTCGGTGCTGGAGGCGCTGGTGGAGCCGGGCGTCGAGGGCGACGCGGCCGCGCTGGCCGAGCGCGCGCGCACCTCGCTCAAGCGGCACCTCTCGCACAAGTTCGCGCCGGAGGGCACCCTGCTCACGCTGCTGGTGGATCCGATGGTCGAGGAGACGCTCCGCTCGGCCACGCGCGAGGGCCGCGGGCTGGCGCTGGAGCCTGCGCAGGCGATGGGCATCCTCGACGGGCTCAAGGCCGCGCTCCGGGGCAACCCGCACGGCGTGATCCTCGCCTCGCCCGACATCCGCCGCTCGCTGCGCCGGCTCATCGCCGCGCACTTCCCCGAGGTGGCGGTGCTCACCTTCGGCGAGCTGAACTCGGATCTCGCGGTGAAGCCGGTGGGCAAGCTGGCGTTCGCGAAGGCGGCGTAGTCGAAGCGGAAAAACGAAGAGCGCGGCGACCTCTCGGTCCGCCGCGCTCGCGTGCTTCAGCTGAGTGATTTCTCACTCGCCGTCGTCATCACCCTCGTCATCACCGTCGTCGCCGTCGTCGGCGCCGTCGGAGCCGGCCTCGGTGATGGGCGAGGTGGTGCGCCCGTGGTTCACGCGCTCGCGCAGCTCCTTGCCGGTGCGGAAGAGGATGCCGCGCTTGGGCTTGACCGGAATCACCTGGCCGGTCTTGGGGTTGCGGCCCTGGTAGCCTTGGTAGTCCTTGACGTGGAACGCGCCCAGGCCGCGGATCTCGATGTTGTCGCCCGCGCAGAGCGCCGTGGTCATCGACTCGAAGATCGTCTCGACGGTCGTCTCGGCCTGCTTCTGGGTGATCCCGCGCTTGTTGACCAGGATCGCGATGAGGTCGCTCTTGAGCATCGTTTCCTCTTGGGCGTTCCGAACTGAGGGGCTAAAGCTACCAGATGCCTGGGGAATTGCAAAACCGACCTAGGCGGTCTCGGCGGCCTGCCCGAGCAGCGGCTCGGCCAGCGCGCGCAGGTGCAGCTGGGCGAGGCTCTGCTGCCCTGCCCGCTCCGACTCCTCGAAGATCGCGGCGATGGCGCGCGAGGCCGGGTCCTGGCCGAGAACGGTCGGATCCTCGCGGGTTGCCTTTCGAGCCGCCGCCGCGACTTCCGCGAGGGTGATCGTTTCCAGCGGGCGCGCGGGGATCAGGCCGCCGTCCGGGTCCTCGCCGAGCAGGCCGGCGTCCTGGAGCAGGCGCGCGCTCTCGGCGATGGCGGCCTCGTTGACGCCGCTCGTCCGGGCGATGGTGTGGATGCCGGGCGCCGGGCGTTTGCACGCTTGAGCGACGGCGGCGGCGAGCATGGTCCGCGCGGCCAGGCGCGCGCGCATGCCCTCCGAGTGTGGCAGCGCCGCGTAGCCCCAGCTCCCCGAGTGCTGCACGGCGTACGCGAGCCGCGCGCCGAAGAGCACCACCATCCACGTGAGATAAACCCAGATGAGGAACAGCGGGATCGCCGCGAGCGAGCCGTAGATCATCGAATAACGCACGAAGTGGTGCGTGTAGATGACGTAGCCGTGCTTCGCGATCTCGAAGCCGATGCCCGCCACCATCGCGCCCGGGAACGCGGCACGCCAGCGCACGGTCGCATTCGGCGCAACTTTGTAGAGCACGGTCAGGCCCGCCACCGCGGCCACGAAGGGCGCCAGGGTGAGCAGCAGATCCGGGAGGGCGTCGTTCTCCTGGAGCGCGCCGCGAATGGCGCCCGTCGCCGCCAGCGAGACGCCGAGGAGCACCGGCCCGAAGATTAAGACCGTGAGGTACACGCCCACGCGCACGAAGAAGCCGCGCTCCTCGGGCACGCCCCAGATGGCGTTGATGGCGTCTTCGATGCTGCGCAGGAGCATGAGCGCGGTCACGAAGAGCGCCGCGCCGGAGATGGAGATCACGCCGCCCGAGGTGGCGTTGTCGATGAAGCGCTCCAGCACCTCCAGCGAGCTGCGGCGGATGCCGGGCGCGAGGAAGTCGAAGGCGAAGTCCTGCACCTGCTGCCGGAGCGCGTCGTGGCCCACGGCGGTCGCCACCGAGAGTGAGACGGCGAGCAGCGGCACCAGCGCGAGCACGGTCGAGTACGAGAGCGAGCTCGCCCGCTCCAGCACCGACTCGCTCCGCAGATGGTGCAGCACGGTGAGCGCGGCGCGCATCACGTCGAGCACGAAGCGGCCGCCGCGGGTGCGGTCGAGCTTGCCGCCCACGCGGTCGTAGACGTCGCCGGCCTGGGCCTTGAGGCGGTCGAAGGCGTGCACAGTTGGCCCTAGCTTGGCCCAAAACGTCGCGGGCCGCGCGGTCCGGAAAACCGGCGCCGCACGGCCCACGCGCTACATCAAGGTTTGGCTAGTGCCGGAGCAGATCGCCCCAGCCGCTGGCCACGTAGCCGCGCACGCGCCAGCCGGCGGGCTCGCGGGTCCAGATCTGGCTCACCTTCCACTGCTTCTTGAACATCTGCTTGCCCGCGCCCTGCTGCAGGGTGACCTGGTCGCTCACGACGGCGAGGGTGTGCGAGACCCACTCGATCTTCTGGCCGCCGAACTTGAGCTCCGCGGCCTTCTGGCCCGGGCCGGGCTTGGGGATGCTGTTGAACATGGCGGTGAACGCGCCGCGGATGGCGGCGTCGTCGACCTGCACGTAGCTGGGGTTGCCCACGGCGTCGGTGGTGACGACGGCGGCGGGGAGCACCCACGCGTTCAGGATGGCCTGCACGTCCTGGTGGTCCCAGGCCATGTTGTTGGCCTTGATGGCCTCGTTCAGGCCCTTCACGTCCTCGGGGCCCTTCTGCGCGTCGGGCGAGAACTGGGCGGCGGGCGCCTGCGGCTGCTGCGGCGGAGGCGGCTGGCCCGGGGGCGGCGGGTTGTTCATCATCTGGGCCTGCGCGGTGGCGGCAAAGCCCATCACCATGGCGATCGTGAGCAGCTTCTTCATGTGAGTCCCTCCTGTGCGGCGGGCGCCGCGGGTTTTCGGATGACTTCGAAAGGTCACTCGCCGAGGCGCCGGCGGGTCATGAGCTGCTCGATGAGCCGCTTCGAGTAGGCGTTCAAGGTGGTGAAGACCACGCCCATGCCGCCGCGCCGCGCGCCGCCGGGCTTCACCACGCGGACGACCTCGCCCTCGCCCTCGATGGTCTCGATCTCGTCGAGGATGAGGGTGAAGCGGAGCTGCACGCGGGTGCCCACGGGCAGCGGCTCATCGGTGCGGATGAAGGCGCCGGTGCGCGAGATGTTGCTCACGTACTCGGCGATGAACTCCTCGACCGAGCGGAACTCGCGGTTCACCACCAGTCGCGGATCGCGGCGCCGCACGGGCTTGGCCATGCTTCATCCCCTGAAGACACGCGGGTCTCCCGCGCGCGGCGCGCATGAGAACCGCATCAGCGGCTGCTGATCAAGCGCTTTGGGCTGCTTCGAACGAAACCGCGCTACCCACTCAGCTCCATCCCCGCGTGAGACGGGGATGGGGTCCGCGGAACGGCTCAGGCGTCGGCCTTCTTATCCGTCGCCTCGCCCTTCGCCTCCGCCGCCGGGCTCTCACCCGTGCGCGGCCGATCCTCGCGGCGACCCTGCTGCGGCCCCTTCTGCTTGGGCTCGCGCATGCCGACGATGTCGTACTGCTCCTGGTGGTAGTTGCCCTGCGGCCGCACCTGGATGCTCTTGTTGAAGCGATCCATGAGGTGCCGCAGCTCGGCGCGCTCGTCGCCCTGGAGGAGGTCGGCCACGCCGGGGTTGCAGTTCACGATGAGGGTCTGCTCGCGGTACGCCTTCGCGTCGCGGCGGATCTCGCGGAAGATCTCGTAGCAGACGGTGGTCTTGCTCTTGATGAAGCCCTTGCCGTCGCAGTAGCTGCAGCCCTCGTGGAGGGTGCGGCCCAGGCTCTCGCGCACGCGCTTGCGGGTGAGCTCGATGAGGCCGAGCTCGTTGATCTTGAGCACGTTGGTCTTGGCGCGGTCGCGGCCAAGCGCTTCCTGCATGGCCTTGAAGACCTTCTCCCGGTTCTGCTGCTTATCCATGTCGATGAAATCGCAAATGATGATTCCACCGATGTTGCGCAGCCGGAGCTGGTAGACGATCTCCTTCGCCGCCTCGACGTTGATCTTGGTGATCGTCTCCTCGAGGCTCTTCTTGCCCACGTAGCGGCCCGAGTTGACGTCGATGGCGGTGAGCGCTTCCGCCTGATCGATGATCAGGTAGCCGCCGCTCTTGAGCCACACTTTGCGCGCCGTCGCGCGCTGCAGCTCCTGCTCGATGCCGTAGGCGTCGAAGACGGGCTCGTCGGTGTCGTGCAGCTCGACCTTCGCCTTCAGCGCCGGATCCTGCGCTTCGACGAAGCTGAGCACGCGCTGGTACTCGTCGCGGTCATCGATGACGAGCTTCTCGACATCGCGCGCGAAGAGATCGCGGGTCGAGCGGAGCACGAGGTCGAGGTCGGGGTGCAAGAGGCAGGGCGCGCCCTTGCGGTCCTTCTTCTTGCCGATCTGGTTCCACACCTCGATGAGGAAGCGGATGTCCGCCTCGATCTTCTCGCTGGGCACGCCCTCGGCCACGGTGCGGACGATGAAGCCGGTTCCGGGCGGGCGCATGCGGTCCACGATCTCGCGCAGGCGGCGGCGCTCGCCCTCCTTCTCGATGCGGCGGCTGATGCCCACGTGATCGACGGTCGGCATGAACACCAGGTGCCGGCCGGGGATGGAGATGTGGCTGGTGATGCGCGCGCCCTTGGTGCCGATGGGATCCTTGGCGACCTGGACGATCACCTCCTGGCCCACCTTGAGCAGGTCCTGGATGTTCACGTCCTTGCCGGCCTTGCGCGGCATCTCGTGCTTGCCGTGCGGCCGCTCGATCTTCTTGTCGTCGCGGCGCTCAGCGCGCTCGGGACGCTCCCCGCGCTCGCCCTGCGGACGCTGCGCTTGCTGCTGACCCTCCGCGCCCGGCTGGGCAGCCTTGTCGCCACCGCCACGACGACGGCGGCGGCGCCGACGACCCCGACCCGGCTCGCGCGGCGCGCGGACCTCGCCCTTCACCTCACCCGGCGCAGCGGGCGCACCCGGCGCGGCAGCGGCAGCAGCTGGAGCGGCAGCACCATCGCCAGCAGGCGTCGCGGCAGGCGCAGCAGCGGCCTCGGGGGCCTCGTCGTCGCCTTCGTCATCGCCCTCCTCGCCCTCGTCGTCACCCTCGTCTTCGGCGGCGGCCGGAGCAGCCTCGGCTGCGGGAGCCGGTGCAGGGGCGGCTTCAGCGACGGGAGCGGGCGCGGCTTCGGCGACGGGCGCCGGAGCAGGAGCAGGAGCAGCCTCGGCAGCAGGAGCCGGCGCAGCTTCCATCGGAGCCGGCGCAGGCGCGCCTTCCGCGGGAGCAGCAGCAGCGGGCGCGGCCTCGGCCTCCTTCTCCTTGGCCTCGACGGTGGCCTCGTCCGGCGCCTCGTCGTGCTCCTCGTGCTCGCCCTCGGTGAGGTCGAACTGCTGCTCGGAGAAGTCCGGGTCGTAGAAGACGTCGCTCACGTAGAGGAACGCGGCCTTCTCCAGCCCGATGTCGACGAACGCGGCCTGCATGCCCGGGAGCACCCGGACCACGCGGCCCTTGTAGATGTTGCCGACGATCCCCTTGTCCTTCTTCCGCTCGAGGTAGAACTCGGTGATCGTTCCGTTGTCCACGAGCGCGACGCGGTTTTCGGCTCCCGCGGCGTTGATGACCAGAATGCTCGACATGTGCTGACTTTCTCGACCCGCGACGCGCCATGCGCCGCGCGGCCGCTTCAGCACGCGCCTCCTCCTCCGACGTAGCTCACGGTCCTGAATCGAGATGACATCGCTCGAGATCCGTAATGCTCCGCCGACGGTGGCGGGCGTGCGCGGCGCTCGGTCGTCCGGGGTGCACGCTTTCGAGCCGCTGCCAGTCTCTCCGCCCGATTCGCGGGCGGGCGCGCGGCACTCGCACAAACACGAGCGCGGCGCCTGGAGGCGGCCCCGGGCGCGCGCCCGGAGCACGAAGCCGCTGGTTGTAAATCCGCGCCATCCCCGTGGGACGGCTTCCTCAAGGTGCAAACTACTGCGAACTGGGTAGAAACCGCAAAGTTCAAGTGGTGTTCCGGGGGGCGACATTGCCCACCGGTGCAAACGAGACGTCTTCCTTCGAGAGGCGGAACGCGGGAACGGCGGCGTCGGGGCCGAAGAGCGCAGCCATCACCTCGGCGGGGCGTGCGCCGCCGTCCTGTCCCGCCCGAAGCGAGAGGGCGAGCTCCCGGTCGCCCAGCTGCTCGAGCCGCAGGACGCTGCTCTTCACGTCCACGGTCTTCACCTTCTGCGGGCCGCGGCGGTCGCGCGCGTTGCCGGGCGCGTCGGGCCGGTTCTGGCGCGCGATGGGCAGCGAGCCGGCCGCATGGAAGGCCGCCACCCGATCGCTCAAGCCGCCGACCTCGCCCGTGAGCCGCACGCGATAGTGCTGCTGGGCGATGCTCTCCTGGAGCGAGGGCGCCTTGGCGTCGATTTGGGCGACGTCGAGGAGCTCGAAGCCCTTGGGCAGCTGGGGCCCGAGCGCGGCGCGGGCGGCCTCCGGCTCCACCACGCCGATGAGCTCCAGGTCCAAGAACTCCGCGCGGCTGTCCACGCCCACCGGACACGCCGGCCCGAAGCCCACGCGCGGCTTGGGATGGAAGCCCTGGCTGAACGCAATGGGCAGCTTCGAGCGACGCAGCGCGCGCAGCAGGCTGGTCATCGTTTCCAGGTGGGAGAGCGCGACCGCGCGGTCCTGCTTGGCGTAGCGCACGCGAACGAAGGTGCGCGTCGTCGGCAGCGGCGGGCGGATGCCGAGCTTCTCCGCGGGCACGTAGTCCTTCTCGCGGTAGGTGCGCGTGGTGACCACGTCGAAGTCGCAAGCGCCGCAAGCGGTGCACGCATCGACCGCGCAGTCCTTGACCTGCGCTTCGGCCCGCGAGCCGTGGCGCTCCTCGAGCAAGAAGCTCTTGGTCACTTCGCAGTCGATGTGGTCCCAGGGAAGGACTTCGGTCTCGCCGCGCTCGCGCGAGCCGAACCACTCGAGGCCCACGCCGTGCTCCTTCTCGCACGCCGCGAACGCGCGCTCCCAGACGTCGAAGCGGAACTTCTCCGTCCAGCCGTCGAGGGTCTGGCCGTGCTGCCACGCGTGCAGGATCGCGGTCGCGGTGCGTCGATCGCCGCGGGTGAGCGCGCCTTCCACGTTGCTCTGACGCGCGTCGTGGTAGCCGAACTCGATGTCGCGCCGGCCGTCGATGGCGCGCTTGATGATGGCGTGCTTCCGCTTGGTTTCCGCGAGGGAGATCATCGGCTCCCACTGGAACGGCGTGAACGGCTTGGGCACGAACGTCGACACGCCCAGGTGCAGCCCCGCCTTCAAGTCCGTGCCCTGGTGCGCCTTGCGGCCGAGATAGATGACCTTCTTGGCGAGCTCGGCGATGGCGAGCACGTCGTCGTCCTGCTCGGTGGGCAGGCCGATCATGAAGTACAGCTTGATGAGGTCCCAGCCGGCTTTGTAGATGCTCTCGGCCGAGCGCAGCAGGTCCGCCTCGTGGTTGCCCTTGTTGATCACGCGGCGCATGCGCTCGCTCGCGGCCTCGGGCGCCATGGTGAAGCCGGTCTTGCGCACGCGCTTGATGGCCGCGGCGAGCCGGTCGTTCATGGTCTCGGTGCGCAAGCTCGGCAGCGAGATGGCGATCTGATCGGCCTCGAACCGCTCGAAGAAGTCCTCGAGCATCGGGTTGATGGCTTCGTAGTCGCCCGCGCTCAGCGAGAGAAAGCCGACCTGCTCGTATCCGGTGTTCGCGAGGCCCGCCTCGGCGAGCGCGCGAACTTGATGGGGATCGCGCTGGCGCGTGGGCCGGGTGAGCATGCCCACCTGGCAGAAGCGACAGGAGCGCGTGCAGCCGCGCTGAATCTCCAGCGGCAGACGATCGTGCACGGTCTGCATGAACGGCAGGATGGGCCGCTCGGGCTGCGGCACGAGATTCAAATCGGGAATGACCCGCCGGACGATCGTCTCGTAGCCGGGCTTGAGCGGCACGATGGCGTCGATGGTGTGGTCGGCCTTGTAGCGGACGTCGAAGAACGCGGGCACGTACACGCCGGCGAGCTCCGAGAGCCGCCAGAGCAACTCGCGCCGCGAGCCGCCGCCCTGCTTCCAGTCCGTGACCACGTCCGCGATCTCGTGGACGACCTCTTCGCCCTCGCCGACGACGAACGCGTCGAAGAAGGGCGCCACCGGCTCGGGCGAGTACGCGCATGGGCCGCCGGCGATGACCAGCGGATCGCGCTCGGTGCGCTCGCTCGCGAAGAGCGGCACCTGCGCCAGGTCGAGCACGGAGAGGATGGTCGTGTAGCAGAGCTCGGTCTGCAGGGTGAACCCGAGCACGTCGAAGTCGCGCACCGGCGCGCGCGACTCGAGGGTCCAGAGCGGCGTGCGCGTGGCCTTGAGCTTCTCTGCGAGGTCTTCCCAGGGCATGAACGTGCGCTCGGCGGCGACGTCGGGGCGCTGGTTGAGCACGTGGTAGAGCACGCGGAAGCCCACGTTGCTCATGCCCACTTCGTAGGCGTCGGGGAAGCAGAGCGCCCAGGTCACGGACGCGTCGTTCAGCGATTTCTGGATGGCGTTGAACTCACCGCCCACGTACCGCGAGGGCTTCTGCACGCTGAGGATGAGGTCGTCGACGTCGAGCGGGGCGAACCGCATTTTTTGCTCCTGCCAGGGCCGACTCGAACGGCCTGCTTGGCGGGCTGGCGACCGGGCGAACCGGCCGGAAAAAAGCGGCGGACTGTCTCACCCGGGGTGGGGAATTGCAAATGTCGGACGGGCTACTGGCTCACCGTCTCCAGCAGCAGCGTCGCCGGGCCCGTCGCGAACAGCGGCCCGCCATCCGCACCAAATCCGCCATCCACGAGCTCGGCCGTATCGAAGGCCATCAGCACTGTGCCGTTCGGCCCGCCCGCGGCGGCCATCGCCAGGTACGCGTACTGCGAGTCCGGGTTCTTGGTCTCGGCGAACGCGATCCCGCCGTCGGTCTCCAGCCAGAAGAGCGAGGTGAAACCGCCCGGGTCGAGCTCGAACTGCGCGGGCGTGGCCACCGCGCCCGGATACAAATTGGCGAAGAGCAGGTTGCCGTCTGCGCCGCCACAGGGCACGAGCTGATCCACCGGCCACGGGTCGCCGCCGCTGAGGCCGTTGGAGGGCGTCATGGTCGGCGCGGCGAAGAAGGTCCAGCCTTGTGCGCCCTGCGCTTGCGGGTCGTAGCTCCCGAGCGTGACACCGCCTGGGCAGGTCACCGCGAAGCTCACCACCTGGGCCGTGCCGCCCGGCGCGGAGCTGAGCGCGAGGGTCGAGCCTGCGCCGCAGCCCGTGAACGCCTGCGGTGCGCTCACGTCGGTGCCATCGGGGAAGTGCGCGTGCAGCGCGCCCTGGCTCAAGTAGAAGATCACCGCGCGGCCGTTGACGGTGGTGCTGGCAATGGCGTCCACCTGGTGCTCCACGGTGGCCACGTCGCTCCAGTCCGCGGTGGGCGCGCGCGCGATCTCTTTCAAGTCGCCGCTCGGGGTGAGCTCGCCCACGAGCAGCCCGCCCTGGTGCGCGGCGAGCGTCACCTGGGTGAGCGCGCTCGTCTGGTCCAGCCACTCGTAGCCGAGGTCGCGGCCGTCGGTGGTGATGCCGTAGATGACAACCCCGAGCCGCTGGTCGTCCAGGGCCGACACCTCGGGGGCGTAGGCCTCGGCGAAGTACGCCACGTGGCCGAGGACGGCCACCGCCCCGTACTGCTGCAGGTAGTCGTTGAAGCTCAGCCCCACCTCGCTCCACGGGCCGGTGATCGACGGCGCCACCACGGCCACCAGGTTGCCCGTCGGTGCGCCCTGCTCCAGGCCTTCATCGGTGAGCACCAGCACCGCCGCGTCCCCGCCTGGATCGACGGCGGCGCCGACCGGCGTGCGCCGGAAGTCCACGGGCAAGAACGGATAGCCGTCGACGTGGGCGTAGCCGTACTCGAGGCAACGCCAGCCGATGCAGTTGCCGAGCGCGCAGCTCACGTCCTGGCCGATGTCGTCGCAGGCGGTGCCGTTGGCGCCCGCGCACTGTCGGTCGGGCCCGCAGACCAGGCCCGAGCCGCAGGTGTCGTGCGGATCCGTGCCCGCCTCCGCGGCGCCGCAGGAGCCGGAGTAGCAGGCCGAGCAGCCCTCCCCGCACGCGTGGCGCGGATCTTTGGCGTCGGGGACGGGGAGGCAGGTGCCCGCGTCGCCCTCGAGCGCGCAGAACATGCAGAGCCCCTGGCACGCGGTGTCGCAGCAGACGCCGTCGACGCAGAAGCCGGTGGGGCACGCGCCGGCTTCGGTGCACGCGGCGCCCAGGCTGCGCGGGGTGCAGACGCCGCGGCTGCCGGGCGCATCGCAGACCTCGTGGCCGCTGCAGGTGTTGGCGCAGCACACGCCGTCCACGCAGACGCCCGATGCGCACTGGCCCGGGTCCGAGCACGGCGCGCCCAGCGGATCGGTGCCCGTGGATGTAAACGAACGGTTACATCCGAGGAGCGCCAGCACGAAGAGCGTCGAGACGATGGCCGCGCGGCGCATGAACCCTCCGGCGCCGATGGTGCCAGCCGAAGGTTGAGTCCGCAACGAACGCAAATCGTCCTACGCCGCGCGCGCCGACTTGAGGATTCCCTCGATGCGCTCCTGCGGCAGCTTGAGCTCGCTCGCCGTCGTGCGCAGCAGCGTCTCCTCGACGCGGTCGATGGCGCCGTCGGCCATGGCCGTGGCCGCGAGGATCTCCACGAAGTGCACCGCCTCGGCCGTGTTCGGGTGCGGCAGCGGGAGCTCGTCGGGCTGAGGCTGGTCGAGCAGCACCTCGACCTGATGCGGATCCACGTGCCAGCGGCGCGAGATGCGATCGAGGAGCTCGCGCTCCTTCGGCGTCACCACGCCGTCCGCGCGGGCCATCGCGGCCACGGTTTGGAGCAATCGCAGGCGCTCGCTCATCGGCGTGACCTCGGAGATGGCCAGGCTGCGCTGGGCCAGGCGGTTGCGCGCGGCCCGCCAGGCGTCCAGGTCCTGGCGACCGGCGAGCACCCAGTCGGTCTGCGCGGCGCCGAGCGGCATGCTGCAGAACTCGCAGACCGCGCCGCCGTCGTGCGTCTGCGACGCGCCGCAGTTGCCGCAGCGCTCGGTGGCCAGGCCTCGCTCGGGCCGGGTCGCGGTTCCATGCGCGCGCTGGAGCACGTGCACCGTGGAACGCGACACCACCGGCGCCTCGGCATGGCCCTTCTCGTCGAGCGCCACGTGCGAGAGCCGCGCGCTCCAGCGCACCAGCACGTGCGCACGATCGAAGGCCTCGCCCTCGTCCACGGCGAGCAGCTCCACGCCGCCCACGGCGCACTCGTGGTAGGAGCTGCGCTGTCCTTGCGCCTGCCGCGATTGGATGTCGTGCGCGATGCTGTTCCGCTCGGACTCGCCGCACACCGCGTCGAGCAGCGACGGCGTCGCCGTTCCGCGCGCCTGCACGATGCGCCAGAACGTCACCTGGGCGCGGTCCTCGAGCGCGAGCGCGGACAGCTCCGGATCTTGCGCTTGCAGCTCCGCGAGCCCGGGGACCTCGCCCCAGGTGCGCTCTTCGCCTTCCTGGGTGATCGAGCAGAGCACCCAGTCGAACTGGCCGCTGTTCACCACGGCCTTGCAGTAGGCACACTGCGCGGTCGGGCCGCCGGGATACGCCGCGCCGCAGTTGGGGCACTTGCCGCCGGCGAGGTTCTGCCCGGGCTTCGTCTGCAGCCCGCTCGTGCGCGCGAAGGTCCAGATCTCGGTGAAGCGCTGCGGCGACGCCATCGCGGCCATGTCGCGCGCGCTCGCATCCGACGTGCTCGCGGGCACGTCCATGTCGCGCGCGCTGGCGTGGATCTCCACGTCGAGCGCCTCGTACGCGCCGGCCATCTGGTAGTTCGCGAGCTCCACGTCGAAGACCATGATGTCGGCGAGCGCGTTGCGAACGCCCTCCTTCGACATCAGCGCGAGTTGCCCCGTGAACCGGCGGAGCACGCCGTCGCTCATGTACGCGCGCGCGTCGCTCAGGTTGCGCCGGAACCACGCCTCCTGGATGGCCAGGAACTCGGTGCGCACCTGCTGGCGGAAGGCATCGAGATCGAACGAGGGATCGCGCGCACGAACCTGGGCCTCCACCTCGGCCGACGTCGGACGCTGGGGCCCGGCGTTGTACGTGTATGCCGTGTCCTCGTGCGCCCACTCCTCGTCCACCCGGTTCTTGATCTGGATGATCCAGGCCATCACCACGATGAAGATGACGATCACCACCAGCGCCGTGAGGAACCCCGTTCCCGACGTGTTGTGCGTCGTGGAGTAGGTGTAGCCGCCGTAGTTCGTGCCGTAGCTGGTGCCGGTGTACGGCGTGGAGTGGTACGTCGGCGACGAACCCCAGCTCGAGCTGCTGCTGGAGTGGTACGAGCTGGAGCTCGACGGGTGGTAGGAGCTGCTCGACGAGTGGAACGAGCTGCTGCTCGACGAGTGGAACGAGGATCCGCCGCTCGAGTAGTGCGAGCCGCCGCCCGCGCGGGCGAGCGCGACGCCCGGCAGGCAGAGCAGCGAGACGGCGAGCAGGGGTGCGAATCGCATGGCCCCATGCTGCACCCATCGCTGCGCTCGCGTCACGCTGCTCGGACGCGCGGAATGGCGGCGTACGTGCAAACGTTGTGCACAATGAAAGGAGTCCGGAGGCACGAGGGGTGGACGACTCGCTTTCTTGGTGCGCGGGCAAACCATTCTGCTAGGTTGCGCGCCGACACGCTGCGGCATTCGCGGCGTCCGTTCCGTCCATCTCTCATGTTCGACTGGCTCTACCAGCTCTTCTCGCGCGACCTGGCGATCGACCTCGGCACGGCCAACACGCTCATCTACGTGCGCGGCCAGGGCATCGTGGCCAACGAGCCGTCGGTGGTCGCGGTGCAGCAGGAGTCGCGCGGCGGCAAGCGCGTGCTCGCGGTGGGTCGAGAAGCGAAAGAGATGCTCGGCCGCACGCCCGGCAACATCGTCGCCATCCGGCCCATGAAGGACGGCGTCATCGCCGACTTCGAGATCACCGCGGCCATGCTGCGGCACTTCATCCAGAGCGCGCACAACCGCAAGGCGCTGGTGAAGCCGCGCATCATCATCGGCATCCCCTCGGGCATCACCGAGGTGGAGAAGCGCGCCGTGCGCGAGGCCGCGGAGAACGCGGGCGCGCGCGAGGTGTACTTGATCGAGCAGCCCATGGCCGCGGCCATCGGCGCCGGCCTGCCCATCACCGAGCCCTCGGGCAACATGATCGTGGACATCGGCGGCGGCACGAGCGACGTGGCGGTGATCTCGCTCAGCGGGATCGTCTACGCCAAGAGCGTGCGCATCGGCGGCGACAAGCTCGACGAGGCGATCATTCAGCACGTGAAGCGCAAGTACAACCTGCTCATCGGCGAGCGCACCGCCGAGCTCATCAAGATGGGCATCGGCACCGCCTACCCGACGGACGAAGTGCTGACGATGGACATCAAGGGCCGCGACCTCGTGGCCGGCGTCCCGCGCACGCTCACCGTCAGCTCCGACGAGATCCGCGACGCGCTCAGCGAGCCGGTGAATGGCATCGTCGACGCGGTGAAGGTGACGCTGGAGCGCACCCCGCCCGAGCTCGCCGGCGACATCGCCGACCGCGGCATCGTGCTCGCCGGCGGCGGCGCGCTGCTCAAGAACCTCGACACCCTGCTGCGCGAGGAGACCGGCCTGCCGGTGTTCCTTGCCGAGGATCCGCTCTCCGCCGTCGTCATCGGCGCCGGCAAGGCGCTCGAGGAGCTGGAGATCCTGCGCCAGGTAACGACGCAGACCTGATCCCGCATCGCCGCAGACCACCACGGCCCCGCCCGGCGACGCCGAGCAGGGCCGCGCTGTTTCACGACGGCGTCGACGTCGGCAAGCCACTGTCCGATTCAAAATTCGGGAGCAATATCCCCGCTGAAAGAGCCTTGCGCCCCTGGACGGTCGCCCGGGAATGCCGCGGGGCGAGCGCGAGCGGCGCGAAAGTGTCGCCGCCGTCGCGGCGAGCGACTAAGTTCCGCGCAAACGCCGAGCTCCGCCATGCCCGCCAAGCGCGCTGCGACCAAGAAGCCCACCCAGAAGGCTGCTCCTGCCAAGAAGAAGACCGCCGCGCGGCTCGCCACGGCGAAGGCGAAGAAGCCCGCGCCGAAAAGGGCTGCTGCGAAGGCGAAGCCGGCGCCGAAGCCCAAGCCCGCCCCGCCGCCGAAGCTGGATCCCATCTCCGCGGCGCTCGATTCGAAGAATCCCAAGGACCGCGTGGCCGCCGCGCGCAAGGCCGAGGCGCTGGGCTCGCACGCGCCGCCGGCCGTGGCCCAGGCGTTGGTGCGCGCGCTCAACGGCGCCGACGTCGAGACCCGCCGCGCCGTCGTGGCTGCGCTCATCGCGCTCGGGCCGGCGGCGCACCCGGCGCTGGCGCCGCTCTCTGCCGCGCTCGCCGAGCCTTCGCCGGTGCGCAAGCGCGCGCCGCTCGCGCTCGCGCTCGCGCGGATCGATCACGATCACCTCCCTGCGGCTCTGCCGGTGCTCGCCGAGCTGGTGGCGGTGGGCGCCGGCTCGGACAAGGCGCTGGTGCAGGAGACGCTGCAGCTCGTGCCCGCGCTGGGCGTGCATGCCGTGCCGCTCTTGCCCGCACTGCTCTTGCGCCTCGAGGACGCCGCCGAGTCGGAAGCGGCCGCGCTCACCGAGGCGGTGAAGGCCGCGGGTCCGCTCGGCGCCGATGCCGTGCACCAGGCGGCGAAGAGCGCGGGCGGCCCGTTCGGCGCGCAGCTGGTGCGATTGCTCGACGCCTACGATCGTCCGGAGCACGTGCTCGCGCTGGGCGAGCTCTCGCGGCACCCGGACCTCGCCGTGCGGCTCGCGGCGGTGGAGGCGCTGGGCCGGCGCAAGGCGCGCGAGGCCGTGCCGGATCTGTTGCGCGCGCTTCAGGATCCGAGCCCCGAGGTCGTGGCCGCGGCGCAGCTGGAGCTGAAGCGGTTGCCGGCCTTGGTGGTCGAGCCCATCCTCGGCGCGTTCTTGATGCGGCTGCGCCAGGATCCGCCCGAGAAGCGCAACCGCGCCGTGGTGGCCGCGGGTGAGCTCGGCGTGGGCACCTTCGACGACCTCGGCCCGCTGCTCCTCGACGGCCTCGCCGATCCCGACGTGGCCATCCGCGTGCGCGCCGCGAACGGTCTGACCGCGCTCGCGCCACTGGCCCGCTCGGCGCTCCCGCGGCTGCGTGGCCAGCGCAAGGACTCGTCGGAGGCGGTGCGCAAGGCCGTGGAGCAGGCCATCACCGCCATCGAGCAGTCGGCGCCGCGGTGAGCGCGCTGCACCACACGCGCATCGTGGCGGAGGGCGCGCAGCCGTCGCGCTGGGTGCTCTTCCTGCACGGCATCTTCGGCTCGGGCGCGAACTGGCGCACCTTCGCGCGGCGCTGGGTCGAGCGCGATCCGAGCTGGGGCGCGGTGCTCGTGGATCTTCGCAAGCACGGCGCGTCGCAGGACCTGCCGCCGCCGCACACGGTTCAGAACGCCGCGAACGATCTGATCGCGCTGGAGCTGCCGGGGCCCGTCGAGGCCGTCGTCGGCCACTCGTTTGGCGGCAAGGTGGCGCTGGCGTACGTCGAGGCGCGACGCGGCGATCTCTCGCGCGCGGTGATCCTCGACTCCACGCCGGGCGCGCGGCCCGATCATCGCGGCTCGGAGAGCACGCTCGATGTCCTCGCGTTCCTCGAGCGCGTGGGCCCGGTGCCCCATCGCGACGCGTTCGTGGCGCGCGGGGTGGACGCCGGCATCTCCGCGGGCATCGGCCAGTGGCTGGCCATGAACCTCGAGCGGCGCGGCGATGCGATGGTGCTCAAGCTCGATCTCGACGCCGTCCGCGCGCTCTTGAACGACTACTTCCGCATCGATCTCTGGGAAGTGCTCGAGCGTCCGCCGGGACGTGTCGTGTTCGATGTGGTGCTCGGTGGTCGCTCCACCGTTTTCGACGCGAGCGAGCGCGCGAAGCTTCAGGCACTCGCCGCTGCGCAGCCGAATCGAATCCGCATCACCGAGTTGCCGAACGCGGGCCACTGGGTGCACGTCGACGATCCCGAGGGCGTCGCGCGCGTGCTGCTTCAGCTCCCGTAGGCCGGGCTCTGTCGCGGCAGGCCGCCGAAGAGGTCGAGCACGCGCCCGCGCCAGGCGGCGATGGGATCGTCGGGCGTCAACAGCTCGAACGCGCTCACGCAGCGCGCCCACTGGAAGATGCCGAAGACCGCGTAGTCGGCGAAGAGCGGCGCCGCGCCGCCGATGAACGGCTGGGCCGAGAGCGTCGCGCGCAGCGGCGCCAGCAGCTGGTTTCGAATCGGGAGGATTTTCGTCTCGCGGTTCTCCGCACCCTGCTCCAGCGTGTGCCCCACGCGCGCCTCGCGCGACTTCCGGTAGTAGGCCTTGTCCTTCTCGTGCGACGCGCGCCAGACGTCGATGCCCAGCAGCGGCCCGAGCGCGGGGTTGAAGGCGTTCTCCGCCCAGTCGCTCACGAACGCCGAGACCGCGCGCCCCGATGCGCCGCCAAACAGCGAGGGCCGCTCCGGGTACGTGTCTTCGAGATATGTCGCGATGTCCCACGAGTTGGCGATGACCTTGTCGCCGTCCTGCAGCACCGGCACTGCGCCCTGCCCCGAGAACGCGAGGCGCTCCGTCTCCGTGAAGCGCCAGGGGATGGTCGTGAAGTCGAGCCCCTTGTGCCAGAGCGAGAGCTTGGCCCGCCAGCAATAGGGCGAGAAGCGCCGGTCCTCTTCCTGGCCCGCGAGATCCCAGAGCTGGATGGCCATGCTCGACTCCCTAGAAGCGGTAGCTCTCGCCCTGCTCCGGCAAGACGAGGTCGAGCCCTTCGTGCTGCAGCGCGGTCACGTCGGCCTTCACCGCGTCGTAGCTCAGGGCCTTCACGTGGATGACGAAGATGCGGCAGTCCTTGAAGTGCGGCGCGAGCGTGCGCGCGAGGGCCAGCGCGTCGGCGTCGGTGATCGCGGCAGCATCTTTCTCCACCGCCACGCCGGCCAGCTTCGCCAGCTGCTTCAAGAACGAGCCGCGCGCGAGGTGCCCGGTCATGGCCGCGAGCTTCTCGTCGACGGGGAACGACCACTCCACCGACACCGCGCGCAGCTGGTGGGCCGCGAGCAGCGGACGGGCCGCCTCCCAGACGGCATCGGTGTCGCCCGTGTCGCCGAGGTGGAGATAGGCCGCGTCGCCCGCGCGCACCAGAAACGCCGCGCTGGGCACGGTGTGGTGCAGCAGAACGACGGACAGCGCGAAGCCGCCCAGCGACAGCGTCTCGCCGGGCTTGAGCGGATGCAGCGCGAGCGCGGGGTTCTTGGGCGGCGCGGTCGTGAAGTCCACCCACAGCGGCGACTGGAAGAGGTGCGCGTGGAGCGCGTCGAGCGTATCCGGCAGGCCCACGATCGGCAGCGACGGCTTGCCGCCCATGGCGAGGGAGAAGGCGAGCGTGCTGTCATCCACGAGCCCGCCCCAATGGTCGAGGTGCGCGTGCGTGAGGAGCACGCCCTGCAGCGCCTTCACGGTCTGCATCGCGGCCTGCGCGCGAACGGTCGGCGACGCATCGGGCTTGAGCAGGCCGCGCCTCTCCTGCCAGCGCGCGAGCCCGGACATCACCGAGCCGCCGTCGATCATCAGCGTGGGCGCGTCGCCGGGCTTGCCCAGCAGGTAGCAGGACAGGTTCGTGTCGGTGTCGCCGCCGAGCACGCCGAGCGCGTGCAACTCGAAGGCGGGCGCGCGCGGAGCGGTGGCGAGCAGGGCGAGCGCGAGCAGGGCGTGCATGGCGTGCACGCTATCGCAGTTCGAAGCGCCGACCCGCAGTTCCGCCGGGGTGAAGCGGATGGTAATCAAGCCCGCTCACCTCGCCCGGAGACGGCGCGCATGAACTCCACCCGAATCGTCGCGACGCTCGTGCTGTTCGCGCCTGTGCTGGCCCACGCCCAGGCCGGCGCGCCGCCCGTCGGCAAGGCGACGCCCCCGCAGGCCGTCGCGCCCGCTCCGGCTCCCGCACCTGCTGCCGGTCCTGCTGCACACGCTGCGCCACCCGCAGGCGCTCCGGCTGCACCGGTCGCTCCGGGCGCCTTCGAAGGCCAGCTCGCCGGCAACGGCACGCACGCGTGCTTCCTGCGGCCCACGCACGACGTGGTCTGCTGGGGGCTCGACCTGCAGAACGTGCACGTGCCCTCGCCCTCCGGCGAGCCGCGCCTGGTGAACGGCCTGACCGACGCCCAGGAGATCGCGGTGGGTGTCGCGCACGCGTGCGCCATCCGCGCGGGCGGCCAGGTGGTGTGCTGGGGCTACAACGGCCTGGGCCAGCTCGGCGCGGCGCCGGAGCGCATCTTCCACGTCGATCCGCAGCCGGTGGCGGGCATCGCCGACGCGGTGCACATCGCGAGCGGCGCCAACCGCACCTGCGCTGCCCGCGCGAGCGGTGGCGTGGCCTGCTGGGGCAGCTGGGATCCCTTCGTGGCCCGCGATCCCGAGGTGGCCATCGTGCCCAACCTCGCCAACGTGACCGCGCTGACCATGAGCGACACGCACGTCTGCGCGCTCCAGTCGAACGGCCACGCGGCCTGCTGGGGCGACGACCTCCGCGGCGAGTGCGGCAACGGCCGCGCGGAGAAGACGTCGTTCACCGTGGAGGCGCCCGAGCCGGTGGTGGGCCTCGAGGACGCCGTCCAGATCGCCGCCGCCCACACCGACACCTGCGCGCTCCGCAAGAGCGGCCAGGTGGTGTGCTGGGGCGAGCGCACCGGCCAGTTCGCGCCCGCCGACAAGCGCGCGGGCAGCAAGTTCGCCGTCGTCCCCACCGAGATTCCCGGCGCCACCGGCGCGAAGGCCGTGCTGCTCACCGACAAGACCGGCTGCCTGCTCCGCGCCAAGGACAACCAGCTCGCCTGCTGGTGGCCGCTCACCGAGCCCTGGAACCAGAACGACTTCGCCAAGCAGCACTTCACCGGCACCAAGCTCACCGAGGTGAAGCTCCCCGCGCTGGCGAAGTCGACGCGTCAGCTGCTGCACGCCGAGGAGAGCTACGCG
Organism: Deltaproteobacteria bacterium; assembly: GCA_018266075.1. GTDB lineage: Bacteria > Myxococcota > Myxococcia > Myxococcales > SZAS-1 > SZAS-1. The sequence goes on from JAFEBB010000016.1 coordinate 28,387, forward strand.
CTCGTCGCCGGCGGCCGGGTGCTGCACTGGGGCGGCCGCGGCGCGCGCCTGGCGGCCACGCCGGTGAAGGGCATCGCCGACGCCGTCGCCGTCTCCACCGGCGCCGCCCAGAGCTGCGCGGTGCGCTCCAACGGAACCGTCACGTGCTGGGGCGCCATCGGCACCGGCCTGGAGTCGAGCGGCATCATGGCCACGCTGACCTCGAAGTTCAGCCCCATGCCCATCACCGTGCCCAAGGTGACCAACGCGGTCGCGGTGTCCACGGGCGCCGCGCACGCGTGCGCGCTCGACAAGTCCGGCGGCGTCACCTGCTGGGGCCACAACGGCATGGGCCAGCTCGGCAACGGCAAGAAGGGCGCCACGCTCTCCGCCGCCGCGCGCGCCAAGGCCAAGGTCTCCAGCCCCACCCCGCCGCCGGACCTGCTGCCCCGCGAGGCCGCGAGCAAGGTGAAGCTCCCTGCGCGCGCCGTCCAGGTCTCCGCAGGCGGCGACTCCACCTGCGCGGTGCTGCAGACGGGCGCGCTCGCGTGCTGGGGCGCCAACAACCACGGCCAGCTCGGCACCACCGGCCCGGCGAGCCTCTCGCCTGCGCTGATCCCGGGCATCGTCGACGCCGCGCGCGTGTCCGTGGGTGACGCATCCGCGTGCGCGGTGCGCAAGGACGGCTCGGTGGTCTGCTGGGGCCGCGATCAGCTCGCGCTCACCGGCGATGGCAACGCGGCGGTGGATCTGCGCGCGCCCACGCCCGTGCCCGGCGTGGCCGGCGCGGTGGACGTGGCCGTGGCCGAGGGCGCGGTCTGCGCCACCCTCAAGGACGGCACGGCGCACTGCTGGGGCCACCGCAGCCGCTTCCTGGGCGACGACGATCCCCAGGTCCGCGGCGGCGCCTCCGTGGCCGTGAAGGACGTGACCGACGCGGCCGCGCTCGCCGTCGGTCCCGAGCAGCGCTGCGTTCGCCACGCGAGCGGCACCGTGAGCTGCTGGGGTCACAACTTCTGGGGCGCCATCGGCGACGGCACGCGCGTGGATCGCCTCGCGCCGGTCGACGTGGTCGGGCTCGGCGCCGTCCAGGCCATCTCCGCGGGCACGGAGCAGACCTGCGCGCTGCGCGGCGGTCAGGTGGTGTGCTGGGGCGCGTACACCTCGGGCGGCCTGGGCGATGGCATGGACGCCTCGGCGCCGCGCGACCTGGCGATCGTCCCCACCACCACGCCCGCACTGCCGCTGCCCGCGCCCGCTCCCGGAACGACCGCCGTCGCGCCCGAGCCGGTCTGGCAGCAGCCGCAGGGCGCGCCGCCGGTGACGCACGCCAACGCGCCCGGGCACAACTGACCGCTAGAATCGCGCCATGCGGCGCACGCGTCGGAACCTGGCGCTCCTGGGCGGGCTGATCGCGCTCGGCGCGCTGATCGCGCTCTGGTCCACCGAGCGCGCGGAGCCGTCGACCGAATCCAGTTTGCCCACGACCCCGCCGTCGACGACTGAGGTCGACGCGCCGAGCCGCCTGGCGCTGTCCGCCGACGCCGGCGTGCACGCGGGCGTCGACGCCGGCGAGGGCGCGCCGCCGAGAACGATCAAGGTGAAGGTCCTCGCGCAGCATGTGCCGCTCGCGGGCGCGACCGTGGAGCTCTTCGCCGCGGACGACCACAGCATCCCGCCCTGCCCGTGCCCGCTCGCCACGCCCTCGGCGCCGCACGACGGCCTCACCTGGATGCTCGACGCGCCCGACTGCGACTGTCCCGCCGCGCTCGACGCCCTGCGCGCCGAGGCCAAGGGGAGCGGGCACCTGTCGGCGCTGCGCGGGAGCGCGATCACCTCGGGAGACGGGCTCGCCGAATTTCCGCTCGGCGCCGCCGACTTCGCCAACGTGCGCGTGCGCGCGAGCGGCTTTCGCACCGTGCTGCGGGTGATCCTGTCGCCCGAGACAGCCACGGTGCTCAACCGCGTGCGCGGCGCTGCGCAGTACGTCGACGACCTCACGTTGGAGCTGATGCCGCAGGCACCGCTCACCCTCGCGGTCATCGACGACGACACCGAAGCGACGATTCGCAACGCCGAGTTGCTCGTCTTCGACAGCGTGTTCTTCGCGCCCATCGCGGTGCGGCACGCGGGCGACAAGCTCGAGCTGGTGGATCCCGTCGACGCGCCGCTGGTGCTGGTGGCGTCGGCGCCGGGCTACGCACGCTCCGTCGAGCCGAGCGACTTCGAGGATCTCGTGAAGCGGCCCACGGTCTCGCTCGAGAGGTCGACGACGGTGACCGGCCGCGTGCTGGAGGACGGCAAGCCCGCGGAAGGCGCGCAGGTGCAGGTGCTGGGCTCGCTGGGCGTCGTGGGCGTGACCGACGCCCACGGCGCGTACCGGCTCGCGCTGCCGAAGGAGGCGCGCGGGCTCGTTGCGCGGCGCGGCTCGCGCGTGGGCTCGATCGTGTTCGAAGACCGGGCGCCCGAGCACGTACCGGACATCGTCCTCGCCAGCGCCGCGGCGGTCGACGTGCTGGTCCTCGACGCGGCGAGCGGCGCGCCCGTGGAAGGCGCGGAGATCTTCTTGCGGGACGACGCCAACGACCTCTCCGCCACCAGCGACCCCGACGGGCGCGCGAGCCTCGAGGGCCTCGTCGACGGCGCGTTCGAGGTGGTGGCCATGCGCCGCGAGGGACCGGGCGCGAGCGCGCAGGTGGCGCCCAAGCCCGGCGAGCGCGTGAGCGTGGTGTTGAAGCTCCCGCCGTCGCTGAGCGTGCACGGCCGCGTGCTCACCGCGGATAGGAAACCCGCGGCCGACGTCGACGTCACCGGGCGCTGCGAGGACCTGCGTGAGGTCTCGCGCGCGGCGTACTCCACGACCGACGCCGAGGGGCGCTTCGTCCTCACGGGCTTGCCACCGGGGACCGCCAGGATCTCCGCGAGCTCGGGTCGAGGCAGCGCCGAGGCGAAGGCCAGGCTACCGACCGACGAGGAGGTGGTGTTGACCTTCCAGGCGCCCGGCTCGATCGACGTGCTGGTGCAAGGCCCCGACGGTCCTGTTGCCGGCGCGCTGGTGACGATCGACGGCGTCGACGGCGGCCTGAAGCCCACCGATTCCGACGGGCACGCCCGCGCGGACGAGCTCATTCCCGACGTCTACACGCTCCGCGCCACGGCGCCCGGCCTGGTGCAGCACGCGTTTCCCTCGACGGCGCTCGAGTCGGGCGAGACCGCGCACGTGACGATCACGCTCGCGGCCCTGGCAACGATCCGAGGCAACACCGTCGACGCGACCGGCGCGCCGATGGCCGGCGTCGCCGTGGTGGCCGACGGCGACAGCCCGGAGTGGACGGATGAAGGGCCGCACGCGGTCTCCGACGCCGACGGCAAGTTCGAGCTCTCGCTGGCAGCCGCCGGCTCGTACGCGATCACCGCGAGCACCGACGAGATGGAGTCGAACACGCTCCAGGTCCGCACGGGCGACACCCACGTGAAGCTCGTGCTCACCTCGAAGCGGCACGTGCGCGGGCGGGTGGTGACGGCGCACGGCGCGCCCGTGACCACATTCTCCGTCGACAACGTGGAGGTCAACGCGCCCGACGGCCGCTTCAATCAACGCGCCACCGCGGCCGCGCACGGCATCTCCATCAGCGGCCCCTTCGTGGGACGCTTCGTGCCCCTGCCGGCGGGAACCGGCGACGTCGAGCTCGGCGACGTAATGGTCGGCGACGGCGCCACCCTCGAGGGCCACGTGATCCAACCGAATGGCAAGCCCGCGGCCGCGCGCGTGCACTGCTTCAACGACGACGACGAGGTGAGCGAAGGCGTGGTGCAGGTCAGCGCGGATGACTCCGGCACCTTCACGCTCGCGCACCTCGCGCCCGGTCACTGGTCGTGCTCGGGCTTTGCCTCGCGCCGCGGCGGCAACCTGCTCCGCGACGCCGAGCTCACCATCTCGCCCGGGCAGGCGCGCGCCACCGTGCAGCTGCAGGAGCTCACGGCTGAGGAAGCGAAGGAGGTTCGCCTCGATGACCTCGCGCCCGACGACCCGAACACGCCGCCTTGACCTCAGTCCTCGTCGCGCTCGGACTTCTGCAGCTTCACCATGCGGCGACGGATGATGTCGCGCTTCATGGGCGAGATGCGCATCACGTAGACGGTGCCGTCGAGGTGATCCACCTCGTGCTGCACCACGTGCGCGAAGCGCTCCTTCGCCACTTCGGTGTGCGGCTTGCCGTCCCGGTCCTGCCAGGTCACTTCGACCTCTTCGTCGCGCGTGACCTCTTCGGATTCGCCCGGTACCGAGAGGCAGCCCTCGCCCCAGACCTTCTCGCCGTGCCGCGCGGTGATCTTGGGGTTCACCATCTCCACGAAGGTGCCGTCGCCGCGGCCCACGATGGCCACGCGCTGCGACACGCCGATCTGGTTCGCAGCGATGCCGATGCCCTTGGCCGCGTGCATGGCCTCGCGCATCTCGTCGAGGAGCGCGTGCAGCTCGGGGCCGAACGTCTTCACTTCGCGTGTGGGCGAGCTGAGGACCTTCGCGGGCCAGATGACGATCGCGCGGGGCATGTCAGTGGATGAGGAAGCCGTAGAAGATCACATCGACGAGCAGCCCAAGACCCGTGAGGCACAAGCCCGTGACGGAGCGCCAGCGCACAGCGAGCGTCTCGGGCTGCTTGGCCCGCGCGATGCCCAAGACGGTGACGATGAGCGCCGCGATCTGCAGGCCCGGCAAAGGAAGGACCGCGATGCAGCCCAGCACCAGACCCGAAGTCTGAAGCGCGGTGCTCACCTTCTCCGGCTTCTGCGGACCCACCGCTTCGGTGCGGAATCCCCAGCAGGCAGGACACATCGGCTGCGCGTCCGGACGCGTGCGGCGCTCGCAGCTCTGGCACATGAACGCGCCGCAGCGCGGACAGATCCACGCGGCCTCGTTGCCGGGGTGCTGCGCGCAGGGCGCTTGCGCTGGGGCCCGCTGGATCATCTCAGGCCGTGGGCATCGCGATGGCCGGCGCCACCGCCGGCGTGCCCGCGTGCAGGTGCCGCTGGATCTCGAGCGCGGCCTGGCCGCTGGGAACGTTGAGGGTGATGAAGCCGTCGGCGATCTTGAGGCACTGGACGGTCTTGCCGCGCACCATCGTCACCCACACCGCGATGGGCCCGCCGATGCTGGCCAGCACGCCGAGGATGCCGAATACCGGCACGTCGTTCCCGAAGGCGACCATCGAGGCGATGAAGACCACGATCGCCGCGATCACCGAGAGGGTCATCACCGTAATGCCGCGGCGCCAGGTCGCGAACGCCTCCTCGGTGAACGGCAGCTTGCCCTTCACCTTCTTGGTGAGCGCCATCGCCACCACCGCCATCACCAGCACGTTGATGAGGATGAGCGCGGCGACCCAGCGCGGGTACCACTGGAACTTGACGTCCTTGAACACGACGTTCTCCGTCGCGCCGGTCACCACGCACACGCGCGGGAGATCGAACTCGGTGAGCTCTTGGGAAGGAATGACGATCTGGGCCATGGGTCCCCGCCGGAGGTTTGAGGCCTCGCTTTAGCCCAGGCGGCCGCCGCAAACCAAGTCCCGCTCAGGGGCGCCTGAGTGGCCGGCCCGAGAGGTACGGCTTCGGCCAGGCGACGCCATAGAAGCCCTGCTCCGCCGCCGCGCGCAGCGTCCAGTGCGGATCGAGCAGGTGCGGCCGCGCGAGCGCCACGAGATCCGCGCGCCCCGCGACGAGCACCGAGTTCACGTGATCCGCCGTGGAGATGTTGCCCACGGCGATCGTCGGCACCTTGGCCTCGTGGCGAATCTGGTCGGCGAAGCGCGTCTGCCACATGCGACCGAAGACGGGCTTCTGGTCCGGAACCGTCGAGCCCGTGGAGACGTGGATGATGTCGGCGCCGTGCGCAGCGAGGGCGCGCGCGATGACCACCGCGTCGGGGCCATCGTTGCCGCCCGGCGCCCAATCGGTCGCGGAGATGCGCACCGAGATGGGCCGATCGCTGGGCCATGCGGCGCGGACGGACTCGAGGACTTCGATGGGGAAGCGCAGTCGATCTTCGATCGAGCCGCCGTACGCGTCGGCGCGGCGGTTGGTGAGCGGCGAGAGGTACGTCGCGAGCAAATAGCCGTGCGCCATGTGCACTTCGAGCCAGTCGAAGCCGGCGGCCGCGGCGCGCTTCGTCGACGCCACGTACTGCTCGCGCACCCGATCCATGTCGGCGCGGGTCATCTCGCGCGGCGCGGGCAAGCGCGGGTGATACGGAATCGCGCTGGGCGCCAGCGTCTCCCACGCTTCGCTCGCGGGCAGCGGGAAGTCTTCGCCGCCGCTCTCCCAGGGCAAGCGCGTGCTCGCCTTGCGTCCCGCGTGGCCAAGCTGCACGCCAATCTTCGACGCCGTCCGGGTGTGCACGAAATCGACGACGCGCTTCCACGCGGCCTGGTGCGCGTCGGTGTAGAGGCCCGCGCAGCCGGGCGTGATGCGGCCCTCGGGCGAGACGTCGGTCATCTCCGTCATCAAGAGGCCCGCGCCACCGAGCGCGCGCGCCCCCAGGTGCACGAGGTGGAACTCGTCGATCTGGCCGTCCTTCGCCGAGTACATGCACATCGGCGACACGACGACGCGGTTCTCGAGCTTCACGCCGCGCAGCTGGAACGGCGTGAACATCGGCGGCCGCGGCGGTTCGGCCTTGCGCTCGTCGGCTGGCAGCGCCTCACACTGCTTCTGGAACCAGCGCGAGAGATCCTCGACGAGCTTGGGATCGCGCAGCCGCAGGTTCTCGTAGGTGATGCGCAGCGATCGCGTGAGCAGCGCAAACGCGAACTGCAGCGGCTCGAGGCCCACGTAGCGGTGCGTGTTCTCGAACCAGAGCAGGCTCTCTTGCGCTGCACGCTGGATGCGCTCCACGGCCGGCCGCCGCTCGCTCTCATACGCCGCGAGCGCGGTGGGCAGGTCGTCGTTGTTCTGGGCGAGCGCCTTGTCGAGCGCGATGGCGTCCTCGAGCGCGAGCTTGGTGCCCGAGCCAATGGAGAAGTGCGCGGTGTGCGCCGCATCTCCGAGGAGGACCACCCACGGCCCCTTGCCGCCGCCATTCGACGCCAGGTGCCGCCAGCTCCCGTTGCGCAAGGTGCCGAAGCTGATCCACGCGCTGTTGTTGGAGAGCAGCGGCTTGCCGTTGAGGTGCTTGGCGAAGATGCGCTCCAGCTCGCGGATGCTCTGCTCCACCGGCATCGAGTCGAAGCCGGCGCGCTTCCAGGTGTCCTCGTGCAGCTCGACGATGAAGGTGCTCGTCTCGCGGTCGAAGCCGTAGGCGTGCACCTGCATCACGCCGTGCGGGGTGTTCTCGAAGATGAACCGAAAGGTTTCAAACTTCTGCGGCGTGCCCAGCCAGATGTACTTGGCCTGGCGCGGATCGATCGACGGCTGGAACACGTCGGCGAAGAAGCCGCGAACCTTCGAGCGAACGCCGTCGGCGGCGAGCACCAGGTCGTAGCCCTTCAAGTCGTCGGGGCTCTGCAGCTCCTTCTCGAAGACCAGCTTCACGCCCAGTGAAGTCGCGCGCTCCTGCAGGATGCGCAGGAGCTGCATGCGCGCCACGCCGGAGAAGCCGTGGCCGCTCGAGCGGATCATCTGGTCGCCGAGGTGGATGTCGATGTCGTTCCAGTGCGAGAAGGCGCTGGTGATCGCCTGGTGCGTGGGCTTGTCGGCCTCGAGCAGGTTGCCGAGCGTCTCGTCGGAGAAGACCACGCCCCAGCCCCAGGTCTGGTTGGCGGGGTTCTTCTCGAGCACGGTGATGTCGTACGCCGGGTTGCGCTGCTTGAGCAGGATGCTGGTGTAGAGCCCGGCTGGGCCGCCGCCGACGGAGAGCACTTTCATGCGCCCCCGTTCTGCCAGATGTGCGGGCGCGGCCCAAGCGGCGCGACGGTCGTCGGCTTGACCGGGCTCAACGCGCGCTCGACGATCCTTGCAGTCGGCGTCGGAACAGCTCGAGCAGGAGCGCTGTCGAAGAGCCATGGACCCCAAGCCCACCAAGCATGAGCTCGGGCTCTTCCACGCCATCCTCGCGGTGACGCTCGTCGCGGCCGTGATCTTCGTGGCCTTCGTGAAGACGCAGCCCGCGCGCTCGCTGCGCCACCGCGAGGCCGCGTGGAACCACGTCATCTCGCCCGGCGACCTGCTCTTCCAGGACATCGACTGCGGCCTGCGCTGCGACTTGATTCGCCTGGTCACGCACAGCCCGTACACGCACGTGGGCCTGGTGCTCGCCGACGCGAAGAATCGGCCGGTGGTCTGGGAGGCGTTTGAACCGGTGGGGCCCACGCCGCTGGTGGACTTCGTGGAGCGCGGCCGGGGCAAGTTGCTCGCGATATATCGCTTGGAGCCCGCACTGCTCGAGAAGCTGCCCGCGATCGCGGCGTCGGCCGAAGCGATGCGCGGCAAGCCCTACGACGCCGACTACCAGTGGGACGACGACCGCATCTACTGCAGCGAGCTCATCGAGAAGGCCGTGGAGCAAGGCGCGGCCGTGCAGCTCGCGGCGCCGCACCCGCTGGGCCCGGGCGCGTTCGGGCACTACGCGGCGACCATCAAGCGCGTGAGCCAGGGCAAGCTCACGGAGCAGACGCCGCTCACCTCGCCGCTGGATCTCACGCGCTCGCCGCACGTGCAGCGCATCGTCGACGAGCTCGAAGGTTCTCAGATCGTCGACGCCGGGCCGCCGTAGAATGCGCGGCATGAAGATCGTCACCCGCGAGCTCACGCCCGAGCGCTGGCCCGACTTCGAGGCGCTCTTCGGCGCGGCGAACGGCGTCTGCGGCGGCTGCTGGTGCGTGTTCTGGCGACTCGACGAGGGCGAGACGTACGCGAACCTCAAAGGCGCCAAGGCCAGGCAGCGCATGAAGGCGCTCATCCTCGACGGCAAGGCGAAGGGCGTCCTCGCATTCGACGGCGCACTTCCGGTGGGCTGGCTCAGCTACGGCCCGCGCCGCGAATATCCCAAGCTCGATCGCGCGCCGAGCCTCGCCTGCGATGACGCGGACGACGTGTGGAGCATGCCCTGCTTCTTCGTGAAGGCCGGCTACCGCGGCAAGGGCGTGGCCACCGCGCTCCTTTCACACGCCGTGAAGTCGGTGAAGAAGGCTGGCGGCAAGGTCGCGGAGGGATATCCCTACAAAGTATCGGGCAAGAGCGCGGCGGCCTTCATCTACACGGGCGTGCCGCAGCTCTTCCAGCGCGAGGGCTTCGAGGTCGTCGAGAAGCGCGCCAAGGGCAAGCAGCGCATGCGCAAGCGGCTGCGGTAATTCATGAGACGAGTTCTTATACTTTGTCTCCTGCTCTCCGCGTGCGCGACCCCGCGCGCCACGCCGCCCGGGTTCGTGGCCATCTATCGCTGGCAGGTGAAGCCCGGCTGCGAGCAAGACGTGGAAGCCGCGTGGCGCGCGGAGGCCGAGCGCTACCGCGCCAAGTATGGAAGCTGCGGAGCGCGGCTGCATCGCGAGGACGACGGCACGTTCGTGTCGACGGCGTTCTGGCGTACGCGCGCGGCGTGGGCGGGCGCGCCGCGGCCGATCGATGTGCCCGAGGCCGAGGCGACGCTCGATCGCTGCATCATGGCGAAGGTCGAGGAGCTGCACCTGACGCCGGTGGTGGACGTGGCCGCGCCGACTTGTGAGTAACCGCAAGCGTTTGCGCCCCGAACTTCCCACGCGTGGCCGCTCAGGTGTCAGACTTGGGCAACGATGGATGGATCCAATGAGGCGTACCTTGGTCTTGCTGGGTCTCTTCGCCGCCGGCTGCAACCAGCCGCTCTACGAAACGGCCATCGGCGCGACGGGCACCAGCGCCACCGGTGGCGAGAAGAAAGGCACGACCTCGACGACGAGCTCGGCGGGTGCGACGACTGGCGCGGCGAGCGCGACGACAGGCACGTCGGGAACCTCTGGGCCAAGTGCGGGCGCGACGACGACCGGGACCAGCGGGCTCCCGAACACCTCAACGACGACCACCGGCGGAAGCGGCCCGAGCACAGGCGGCCCGGCGCAGTGGTGCGGGACAGTGGGAACCCAAGGCGCAACGGGTGGCAGCCCGATGACCTGCAACATGTCCGAGGTCGATTGCGCCACGAATGTGGAATACGGGTTCGAGTGTTCCCAGGGGAATTGCCGCTGCCTGATCAATGAGCAAGAAGTCCAGATTGTACAGTTGCCTGGAATGTACTGCGGCGGCACCGAGTGGAACGCCTGCGGCTTTCCAGCGAATGACCAGATAGCCGGGGCCTTGCCGGTCCCCTCGATGACCGATGCCGGCCTCGGCGGAGCTGCTTCGGTGCAAGGTCTGACGACCTTCGAGGCCACGTCAAACGGCTATCAACTCACGGATGACGGCACGGAAAGCCACATCGACCTTGCGCTCGCCCAGAACGGCCTGTGTCAGGGCTACGAAGCAACGGGCCCGTGGATCCTGATGAGGCTCGTGGGAGCGTCGCCCCTCGCGCCACAGACCTTCACCATCATCGACGGCAGCGAGACGATTCCATACTTCACGATGAGCCTGAACGAGTGGGACGACGATGCCGGCATCTACGGGTCCATCGGGTGGGCGAATTCCGGCAACGTCACCGTCGACAGAGTCGACGGCGGGCTCTCCGGTTCCTTCGACGTCACCCTCTCGCTCAACGACGGCGGCAGCGCGGCGCTGCAAGGCAGCTTCGCGGACGTTCCGGCCTGTACGCACGAGTAGCGCAGCAGAAGGCTACCGTCGGCGCCGCACCAGCAACCCGAGCACGAGCAGCGGCATCAACGAGGCCGCAGGAGCGCTCTGGCAACCGCCCTTCACCGGTGGCGCGCGACCACCGGCCGGCGTCACCTTGCTCGAGCCCGTGCTGCCACCCGCCGTGAGGCTCGCGCTGGTGTGACCCGCGTCCGGCTCCGCGCTCGACGCGCCTGCATCCGGCACCGGCTCGCTCGCGCCCGCGTCGACCACCTCGGTGGAACCGGCGTCGGGCTGCGGCAGCGCGGGCAGCGCATCGTCGAGCTCGTAGATCGCGTCGCCACTGCCCTTCACGAGCGTCGGCCGATAGCGGATGTCCGGGCCTTGCGGCATCGCGAAGACTTGATCGTGTGGCTGCACCTGCACCGTTGACAGATCGAATCCCCAGTACGACGCCGAGGTGGGATCCACCACGTGCCGTCGGAACGCGCCATCGACGATCCACACTTCCGGCGTGCCGTCGCCCTGGATGAGCACCGGCGCAGAAGGCCAGTCGCCCGCAACGGACCAACTGTTGAGGTCGCTGTCGCTCACGGGCCGCACATCCATGAAGCTGTCGAACTTCCAGGCGGCGTAGCTGGCGGGATCGGTCACGTGGCGGAGGACGCCGGTCTCGCTGGGCGCGCAGGTCAGCGCCTGCGGGCTCGAGCCGAGCTCCGGATTGTTCCCGCCCGCCGTGTCGATGCCGTACGCGTGGATGTCGTGCGACGCGCCGTCCATCACGCCGCGCGGGGTGAGCTGCGAATAGCCGTGGTTGCACGAGCCAATCGCACTGCACAGATCCGTTCGATCGTTCCCCGCGACCGTGCGAATTCCTGGCGCACCCGAACCCGCCGGGCCTCCAAAGTAGATATCCACATTGATGGGATCATTGGGCGCGTCGGGATCCTGCGCCCAGCCGGCGATCGCGTCGCAGCCCGCGCTGTCGAGATAGCCGCGCGGCGCCGCGTTCGTGACCGCGCCGGCAAAGTTCTGAAGATCCTGCAGCGAGCCGTTGAACACATCGCCGTCGACATTGCCGGAGATGCCCGGCACGCCGGTGTTGTCCGCGTACTGCCAGAAGCTCCAGCCGCCCCAGTTCGCCGGCAGGCCCGGACAACTCACTCCATAGTTTGCAACCCAGAGCGGCAGCGATTCGAACCCGCCTTCGGGGATCCACTGATTCCACAGTCCCCAACCGGCGTAGATCATCGGCGTCTTGCCCGTGCCGGCCTGCACCGCGTTCACCCAGGTCCAGATCTCATCGGGCGTGGGCGTGGCGGTCTCGACGTCGAGCACCACGGGCAAGTCGCCCGGCCCGAGCTGGCCCACCACGCGAACCACGAGATCCGCTTGCGCCGCCGCGTCCTCGCTTGGCTCGAAGAACTGATATGCGCCGCGCACGAGGCCCACGCGCTTCATCTCGCTCCAGTTCCGATCGAACTGGCCGTCGTAGTAGCCGGTGCCATCGCTGATGCGCGCGATGGCGAAGGTGAGTCCAGAAGCGGCCACGGCGTCCCAGTCGATCGTGCCCTGCCACGTGGAGACGTCGATGCCGTTCACGGTCGCGCCGCCGGCGCACGCGGTGGCCACCGCGTCGTGTCGCGAGAACTCTGCGGGCTTGAAGCGCCCTGATTCCGGGCTGCACGCCACGAGCGAAACGACAATGGCGATGGGGGCAAGTGCGCGCATGAACCACCTCGGACCCGAGGGTTATCGAGCGCGCACGCAAAGAAGTTGTCGTCGATTGCCAACTTTGTTGACGCGCGTGGCAAACCAACAGTTTCCGGGCGCCAACGCTTGCCGCAGCGCAGCGTGATGAAGAACCTTTCCGGGTCGGCGAGCGGGCGTGCCCTCGGAAGTAATCGGACTCCCCTTCCCCGCGTGAGACGGGGAAGGGGTTCGGGGGATGGGGTTCTGGTTCTGGGCGGCGTCGGGGGCGGACGGTCATGCGCGGACTCTTCGCCGTCGCCTTCAAGCTTCTGGTGAACGACAAGGCCAAGTTCGCCGCGCTGCTGGTGGGCATCACCTTCGCCGTCTTCTTGATGGTGATGATGACCTCCATCTTCAGCGGCATCCTCGCCAAGTCCTCGGCCACGGTGACGAACGTGGGCGCGAAGATGTGGATCATGGATCGCTCGGTGACCACGCCGGCGAGCAGCATCCCCCTCCCCGACTACGTCCTCGACGCCGCGCGCAGCATGGACGGCGTGCGCTTCGCCGTGCCGCTCTACTCCTCGGCCGCGCTGGTGAAGCTCGCTGACGGCACCTTCCAGCCCGTGACGGTGATGGGCCTCGACGACTCGAGCCTCCTTGGGAGGCCCGAGCTGATCGAAGGAAACATCCAGGACATCTATGCGGAGAACGGCTTCATCGTGGTGAAGGATCAGGAGTTCGCCAAGCTCGAGGAGCCCAGTCTGGGCTCGGTGATGGAGATCAACGATCACCGCGCGGTGATCGTGGGCATCGCCAAGGTGGCCGACAGCGGGCTCTTCGGCTTGCCTACGCTCTACACGACCTTCAATCGCGCTCTACAGTACCTACCGAACACGCGATTTACGATTTCCTACATCCTCGTCGAGCCCAAGGACGCGGCCGCCATTCCCGGCATCAAGGCGCAGGTGGAGAAGCTCGGCTACGTCGCGCTGACCGATCAGGACTTCATCAAGCGGATTACAAACTTCTACGTTCACAAGACCGGCCTGGGCACGAACATCCTCTTGATGACGGCCATCAGCTTCCTGGTGGGGCTCTCCATCTCGGGCCAGACGTTCTACACATTCATCATCGAGAACCTGGAGCGCTTCGGCGCGCTCAAGGCCATCGGCGCGCGGAGCAGCGAGCTGGTGGCGATGATCTTGTTCCAGGCGAGCTTCGCGGCGCTCGTGGGCTACGGGTTGGGCGTGGGGCTCTGCACGCTGCTCATGACCCTCGCCAAGCTCAAGATCCCCGACTACGCCTCCATCATCACCTTCAAGAACCTCGGCCTGGCCTTCGGGATGGTGGTGTTGATTGCCGGCATCTCGAGCGTGGTCGGCGTGCGGCGCGTGCTTCGCATCGAGCCCTTCGACATCTTCCGGAGCTGATCGTGGCCGCCGTCGCCATTCGCGGGCAGGACCTGGTCAAGTGGTTCGGCGAGGAGGGCAATCGCACGTACGCCGTTCGAGACGTGACCTTCGAGGCGTACTTCGGCGAGCTCCTCTACATCGTGGGTCCGTCGGGCAGCGGGAAGACCACACTGCTCAGCATGATCTCCGGGATCCTGCGACCGAACGAAGGCGAGGTCCTCGTCGAGAACATCGACCTCTGGCACATGACCGGCAATGACCTTGCCAACTTTCGACTCAATAAAGTCGGATTCGTCTTTCAGGATTACCACCTGTTCCCGCGGCTCACGACCGTGGAGAACGTGGCACTGCCGCTGATCCTCAAGAAGCGACCGTGGCACGAGGCATTGGATAAAGGTCTCGAGTATCTCGACGTCGTTGGACTGAAGAACCGTGCCGAGGTGCCGCCGGTGAAGCTGAGCGGCGGCGAGCAGCAGCGCGTGGCCATCGCGCGCGCCATCGTGAGCTCGCCCGACATCCTTATCTTCGACGAGCCCACCGCCTCACTCGACGGTGACACCGGAAAGCGAATCATCGAATTCGTGAAGTCGAAGATCTTGAACGAAAGGCGCTGCATCATCATCGTCACCCACGACAGCCGCATCCTCGAGTTCGCCACGCGCATCATGCGGATGGAAGACGGCCGCCTCACCCGAATCGAGCCCGGGGCGAACCATGCGTAACCGCCTCCTGATTGGTCTCGCGATCGTGGGCATCTCTGCGGGGCTCTTCACCGCGTTCGTCCACGGCAAGGAAAAGCGTCCGCCGCCGCCCGTCTTCAACCCAGCTCCGAATCCATACGCGCGAGGCGTGTATGCGAACGGGATTGTCGAGAGCGTTCAGCCCAGCGGCGAGAACATCAATCTCTTCCCCGAGGTCGCGGGCCGCGTGGTTCAAATCCTCGTGCACGAGGGCGACCACGTTCGGCAGGGCACGCCGCTGCTCCGAATCGACGACTCGATTCAGCGGGCGAACACCGAGCAACTCAAGGCGCAGTCCGAGGCGGCGCACGCGGTGTTGCAGGAACTGCAGGCGCAGCCGCGACCCGAGGTGCTCGCGGTGTCGCAGGCGCAGCTGGTCGCAGCTCAGGCTTCGCGAAAGACCGCGCAGGACGAGCTCGACAAGCAGATGACCTCATACAAGTTGAACCCCAAGTCGGTGAGCAAGGAGACACTTGATAACGCGGTCAATACTTTGAAGTCGGCCTCCGCAAACGTCGACGTCGCACAAAAACAGCTCCAGCTTACCGAGGCCGGCGCCTGGAGCTACGACATCGAAAATCAGCGAAAACAGTACGAGGCGCTGCAGAAGTCCTACGAAGCCGCCAGCGCGCTCCTCGCCAAGTATGTGCTCTATGCGCCCACGGACGGCGTGGTGATGAGCATTCGTGCGCCGGTCGGCGGCTACGTGGCTTCGAACGGCATCTACGACACCTACACCCAAGGCCTGGCCCCGGTGATCACCTTCGGCACCGAGCAGACCGATCTTCAAGTGCGCTGCTACGTCGACGAGATCTTGATTCACAACTTGCCGCCCGGCGCTGCGCTCCAGGGGAAGCTCTTCATTCGCGGGACGGACATCAGCATCCCGCTCGAGTACGCGCACATTCAGCCCTATGTGATTCCCAAGATTCAGCTCTCGAACGCCCTCACCGAGCGCGTGGACGTGCGCGTGCTGCCGGTGCTCTTCCACTTCGTGAAGCCGACGGATGTCTCCATGTATCCGGGGCAGCTCGTGGATGTGTACATCGAGGCGCCCGGCGGTCCGCGCCAGCCGGTGATGGGCAGGGCGCCGCCGCCATGAATCGCTCCGCGCGTGCGCTCGCGACGGCGCTCATCTTGGGAATCGGCTGCGCCGTCGGGCCGAACTTCGAGCGACCCGCAGCGCCGACCCAGCAGCAGTACGTGCAGCATCAAGCTGCCGCCACGTCGAGCGCAGACAGCCTGGTGCAGCGCTTCGAGACGGACGCTGGCGTCCCGACCAACTGGTGGGCGCTTTACGGCTCGCCGCAGCTCGACGCCGTCATGAACGATGCCCTGGCCAACAACGCCAACCTCGCGGCAGCGCAAGCCAGCCTGCGACGCAGTCAGGACTTGCTCCGCGCGGGCTACGGGGTGTTCTTCCCGCAGCTCGACGGCAACGGCTCTGCAGAGCGCCGACGGTTCTCCGGCCAGCAGTTTGGAATCAACACGACCAGCGTCTTCAATCTATTTACTTTGCAATCCACCGTGAGCTACGCGCTCGACGTGTGGGGCGGCGAGCGCCGACAGGTGGAAGCGCTCCAGGCCCAGGCCGACGTGCAGCGCTACACGCTCGCGGGCACGTACCTGAGCCTCACCGGAAACATCGTGAACACCATCGTCGCGCGGGCGGCCTATCGCGCGCAGATCCGGGCCACCGAAGAGCTGGTGAAGCTCGAGGCGGAGCAAGTGGACATCACCACCGCGCAGGCCGAGGCGGGCACGACTCCGTGGGTGAACCTGCTCGCCATCAAGAGCCAGCTCGCTGCGCTCCAGGCCACGCTCCCACCGCTCCGTCAGAAGTACGACCAGGCGGATCACCTGCTCGCGGTGCTCGCCGGTCACACGCCCGCTGACTGGACGGCGCCCGACGTCGAGCTCGCGAACCTCAGGCTGGCGCTCGATCTGCCGGCGACCGTGCCGTCCGAGTTGGTGCGGCAGCGTCCCGACATCCTCACCGCCGAGGCGGGCCTGCACCAGGCGAGCGCCGAGATCGGCGTGGCCACCGCCGCGCTGCTCCCGAGCTTCACGCTCAGCGCGAACGCGGGGCTCAACAGTAAGAACATCTCCGATCTCTTCATGGGCTCGAGCGGCTTCTGGGCCTTCGGCGGCGGCCTCACCGCGCCGCTCTTCCGTGGCGGCACGCTCTGGTACGAACGCAAGGCGGCCATCGAGGCGCACAATCAGGCGATTGAGCAGTACCGCCAGACCGTGCTCGGCGCCTTTCAACAGGTCGCCGACGCGCTCCAGGGCCTCGGCAATGACGCCGAGCTCGTTCAGGCGCAGTCCGATCAGCTGGCCGCCTCGGGCGAGCAGCTCCACTTGATACAATTGAATTACCAAGCCGGGACTGCCAACTACCTGCAGGTGCTCCTCGCAGATGGGCAATACCATCAGGCCGTGATCGGGCACCTTCAGGCGCAGGCGCAGCGGCTGCAAGACACCGCCGCGCTCTACCTCGCGCTCGGCGGCGGCTGGCAGGGCAACGAAGCGCGCGTCGAGGGCAAGCCGCAAGCCGCCAAACCTTGAGCGTGCTATGGCAGGCGCATGACCAGCCCGCTCCGAACGCTCTACCCGCCCATCGAGCCCAACCGCTCCGGGATGCTCAAGGTCTCCGACGTCCACACCCTCTACTGGGAAGAATCCGGAAATCCGAACGGCAAGCCGGTCGTGTTCCTGCACGGCGGTCCGGGCGGCGGCACCGAGCCCAAGCAGCGCCGCTTCTTCGACCCGGCGGCGTACCGCATCGTGCTCTTCGATCAGCGCGGCTGCGGGAAGTCCACACCGCACGCGAACCTCGAGGACAACACCACCTGGCACCTGGTGCAGGACATCGAGGCGCTGCGCGAGCACCTCGGCATTCAGAAGTGGCAGGTCTTCGGCGGCTCGTGGGGCTCGACGCTCGCGCTCGCGTACGCCGAGAAGCATCCCGAGCGCGTATCGGAGCTGGTGCTGCGCGGCATCTTCCTCTTGCGCAAGCAGGAGATCGACTGGTTCTACCAGCGCGGCACCAGCGCCATGTTCGCCGACGCGTGGGAGCACTACCTCGAGCCCATTCCCGAGGCCGAGCGCGGCGACTTGCTCCACGCCTACCACCGCCGGCTCACCAGCGATGACGCGGAGACGCGCATGCGCGCCGCCCGCGCGTGGAGCATCTGGGAGGGCGCAACCTCCACGCTCCTGCCCAACCCCGAGCTCATGCAGCGCTACAGCGGCGACGCGTTCGCCATCGCCTTCGCGCGCATCGAGTGTCACTATTTTGTTAACAAGGGCTTCATGCGCACCGATGCGCAGCTGCTCGAGGACGTGCCGCGCATTCGCAGCATCCCCGGCGTGATCGTCCAGGGCCGCTACGACGTGGTCTGCCCCATGGAGAGCGCTTGGGCGCTGCACCGCGCCTGGCCGGAGGCGAAGCTGGTGATCGTCCCGGACGCGGGCCACTCCGCCAACGAGCCCGGAAACACCAGCGCGCTCATCGAGGCGACGGATTCCTTTCGCCCGCGTTGAATGACGTCGCGGCTCGCGCGTCCAAACGCGTTGAACCGGCCACCGAGCCGGGCGATCATGCGCTTGCGTCCGGGAGGGCGAATGCGCCGTCTGGTCTTTGGTCTTGTAGCCGTTCTGTTCATGTCCGGGACGCTGGGCTGCTCGCTCATCCGCAGCTTCTGCGGCGGCTTCCACGCCCCCGAGCTCAGCTTCAACCGCGTCGACCTTCAGGACATCTCGCTCACGGGCATCACCGTGAACGTCCACTTCAACCTGAAGAACGACAACCCCGTGGGCATCCGCATCGCCCAGCTGGCCTACGACTTCCGCGTGAACAACCACCCGTTCCTCGCGGGCCACCCGCCCAACGGGCTCACCATCAACCCCGACACCATCAGCGATCTCTCCTTCCCCGCGCACGTCGAGTTCAGAGATCTCGCGGCGACGATTGAAGAGTTCCTGCACCAGGACACCGCGAACTACACCGCGTCGGGGAACATTGGCGTGCAGACGCCCATTGGCGTCCTCACCTTCCCGCTCTCGCACTCGGGCTCGTTCCCGGTGCCCAAGCTGCCGGACATCCAGATCCAGCAGCCCACCCTGAACAACATCACGCTCTCGAGCGCGCACCTCACCGTGCCCATCGCGCTGCACAACAAGAACGGCTTCTCCATTCCGTTCGGCGGGCTGAGCACGCAGGTGTTCATCGGCGGCGCGCCGGCGATTGCGCCGACCATTCCGAACCAGAGCGCGCTCGCGCCCAATGAGACGCGCGTGGTGCCGCTCGGCGTCGACGTGAACTTCATGCAGGCGGGCATGGCCGTGGCCAACGCCATCCGCAACCGGCAAGCGAACGTGCAGCTGCGCGGCACCGCCAACATCGGCGGGCTCCAGGTGCCCATCAACCTGAACCAGAACCTCGTGTTCCACTGACGTGCGAAGATGTCTCCTCCGGCGCTCGCCGGAGGAGGCGCACATGGCCAAGCGACTCGCTGCACTCCTCGTGCTGCTCGCAGGCTGCAACTCCGCGACCGTCGAGCCGCCCAGCAGCGCGAGCTCGGGGGCGTCGACCTCGAGCGGAGGCCACGGCGCCACGAGCGGCACGTCGTCCACCGGCGGCGCGTCGACGGCGACCTCGACGAGCGGCACGTCCCACGGCGCCTCGAGCGGAACCGGAACCACGACGAGCAGCACGAGCGGCGCGAGCTCCACCAGCACATCGACGACGGGCTCGAGCGGCAGCACCGGCGCCAACGGCGACACGTACCTGCCGTGGGAGGGCGGCCCCAGCTACTACACGCAGTGGTCGCACGGCCCGTCGAGCGATCCGTCGTTCTTCCCGATCGCTGTTTGGCTGCAGAGTCCGTCGAACGCGGCCGCGTACCAGGCGCTCGGCGTGAACACCTTCATTGGCCTCTGGGACGGCCCCACCAACCAGCAGCTCAGCGATCTCACCAGCGCGAACATGCCCGCGCTCTGCGACCAGGACGTTGATTGGGCGAGCCACTTGAACGATCCCATCGTGATCGGCTGGACCCAGCAGGACGAGCCCGACAACGCGCAAGCGCTGCCCGATGGCGGCGGCTACGGACCGTGCGTCGATCCGAGCGTGATTCAGCAAATTGGAAGTACCTATCGTTCAAATGATCCAACGCGGCCGGTGTTCCTCAATACCGGCCAGGGCACCGCGTGGGCCGACTACTACGGCCGCGGCTCGGCGTGCGCGGGCGTCGATGATTACGCGCAGTACGCACTCGGCGCCGACATCCTCAGCTTCGACATCTATCCCGTGAACTCCACCGATGCGCCCGTGCAGGACAAGCTGGAGATGGTGGCGGCGGGCGTCGATCACTTGCGGACGGCGTCGAACAACCAAAAGGCCGTGTGGACCTGGATCGAGACCACCGGCATCAGCGACCCGAGCGCCACGCCCACGCCCGATCAGATCCGCACCGAGGTGTGGATGGCGCTCGTGCACGGCGCGCGCGGCTTCGGCTACTTCTGCCACATCTTCTCGCCGAGCTTCGACGAGACCGGGCTCCTCGACACGCAGAGCTCCGCGACCGCAGTCACCGACATCGACGCGCAGGTGCAGCAGCTCGCGCCCGTGCTCAACCAGCCCTCGCTGGCGAACGGCGCCACGGTGCAGAGCTCGGACACGAGCGTGCCCATCGACCTCATGGCCAAGCGCAACCAGGGCACGCTCTACGTCTTCGCGGTGGACATGCGCCCCACGGCCGTCGATGGCACGTTCACCATTCGCACGCCGACGAGCGGCACCATCACCGTGCTCGGCGAGAACCGCACCATCGCCCTCAGCGGCGGCACGTTCACCGATCACTTCGACGGCTACGCGGTGCACCTGTACCAGTTCGGCCCCTGAGCGCAGCCGAGCGGCCTTCACGGCGCGTCGAGTTGACGAAGCGCGCCGCTGGGTGCAAATAGATGGGATCCCATGCATCGACCGGACTCCGACGCTCGCCTGGCCATCGACGCACTCCGCCGCATCGTCCGCGCGCTCCGGCTCGCGGCCGGTGACGTGGACCGCAAGCTGGGCATCTCCATGGCCCAGCTCTTCGTGCTCCAGCAGCTCGCCGACGACGTGCCCCGCTCGCTGCGCGACCTGGCCGCCGACACGCTCACGGATCCCAGCTCGGTGTCCGCAGTGGTCAAGCGCCTGGTCGATCGCAAGCTCGTGGCGCGGCGCGCCGACCACCAGGACGCGCGCCGCGCCCAGCTCACGCTCACCCCGCTCGGCCGCCGGTTGATCGCCCGCGCGCCCGAGCCGGTGCAGGCGCGGCTGGTGCAGGCCGTGGGCAAGCTCGGGACCGCGCAGCGCAAGAACCTCGCGGCCTCGCTGAACGAGGTGGCGCAGCGCATGGGCGCAGGTGAGCCGGGGCTGTTCTTCGAGGAGCCGACGCACCCGCGCCGGAGGAGTCGCAAGTCGTGAGTGAAGGAGACCCGCTCAAGGCCACCGTCGCCCGGGAAGCGCTTCCGGTGGCGCCGTCGTTGTCCGCGCTGCACGTGCCCTCCGAGCCTGCGCTGGTCGACGGGCGCGTGGTGTTCATCAGCGCCCTCGCCATCGGCGTGGCGCTCGCGGCGGGCCTGGTGGCGCAGCTGCTCACCCGGCTCATCGGGCTGATCACCAACCTGGCCTACTTCGGCCGCTGGTCGACGGCGTTCGTCTCGCCGGCGGGAAATCACCTCGGGCTCTGGGCCATCGGCGTGCCGGTGGTCGGCGGCATCCTGGTGGGCTTCATGGCGCGCTACGGCTCCAAGGCCATTCGCGGGCACGGCATCCCCGAGGCCATGGAGCAGGTGCTCTACAACCAGAGCCGCATTCCCGCGCGCATCACCTTCCTCAAGCCCGTCTCGGCGGCCATCGCCATCGGCACCGGCGGCCCGTTCGGCGCCGAGGGCCCGATCATCGCCACGGGCGGCGCGCTGGGCTCGCTCGTTGGCCAGCTGATCCCGGTCTCGGCTGCGGAGCGAAAGGCGCTCCTCGCGGCTGGCGCTGCAGCGGGCATGGCGGCCACGTTCGGCAGCCCGGTCTCGGCGGTGCTGCTCGCGGTGGAGCTGCTGCTCTTCGAGTACCGGCCCCGCTCGCTGATCCCGGTGGCGCTGGCCACCGCCACGGCCACCGCGGTGCGCATGGCCTTCGTCGGCTCGGCGCCCGTGTTCGCCATGAGCGACGCGAAGCAGCCGGGCGGCGAATCGCTCATCTTCTACATCCTGCTCGGCGCGGTGATGGGCGTGGTCTCCATTGGCGTGACGCACGCGGTGTACGCGGTGGAGGACGCCTTCGAGAAGCTGCCCATCCACTGGATGTGGTGGCCGGCGCTCGGCGCCATCGCGGTGGGCGTGTGCGGCATCTTCGCGCCGCGCTCGCTCGGCGTGGGCTACGACAACATCGAAAACATCGTCACCGGCTCGCTCGCGGGCTGGACCATGGTGTCGCTGGTGGCGTGGAAGTTCACGTCGTGGTGCATCTCGCTCGGCAGCGGGACCTCGGGTGGAACGCTGGCGCCGCTCTTCACCATCGGCGGCGGCATCGGCTCCGCGATTACTGCGATCTTCGTGTGGCTCGCGCCCAACGTGGGCCTCGACATCCGCATCGGCGCGCTGGTGGGCATGGCCGCCATCTTCGCGGGCGCCTCGCGCGCCATGCTGGCCTCGGTGGTGTTCGCCTTCGAGTGCACCCGCCAGCCGATGGGGCTCTTGCCGCTGCTCGGCGGCTGCACCGCGGCGTTCATGGTGTCGTGCCTGTGGATGCGCAACTCGATCATGACCGAGAAGATCGCCCGCCGCGGCGCGCGCGTGCTCGGCGAGTACTCCGCCGACTTCCTCGACCAATTGCTCGCGCGCGACCACGCGCTCAAAGAGGTGGTGACCCTGGCCGCCGAGTCCACGCTCGGCGAGATCCGCGCCCGCCTCCACGCGGGCGAGGCCGCGCTCAAGCACCAGGGCTTTCCCATCGTCGACGGCGCGGGCCTGCTGGTGGGTGTGCTCACCCGCCGCGACCTCGTGGAGGGCACCGCGGACGACGCCAAGCTCGCCTCGCTCATTCGCCGGCCGCCCGTGGTGGTCTACTCCGACAGCTCGCTCCGCGACGCCGCCGATCAGATGACGCGCGCCGGTGTGGGCCGGGTGCCGGTGGTCTCGCGCGACGCGCCGCACAAGCTGGTGGGCATCCTCACCCGAAGCGACTTGCTCAATGCCCACGGCAAGCGCCTGGACGAAAGCGAGATGGGGACCAGCCGGTTGTCCCGTCCATTGCCCGCAACCACCGCCCCAGAGCCGGGTTAGAGTGTTCCGCCCGCGGCATCGCCCGCGGCCGGAGGCCCGATGAGCTGGCTGGACACGCTGGAGCAGGTGCGGACGAAGGACTTCAAGAAGGCCAAGCCCGAAGAGCGTGAGCAGGCCTGCCGCGACATCGTGAACACCTGCTCCTACGCCGCCGCGTTCGTGGCGGTGATGCCCCTGCCCTTCACCGACGTGCTGCTCACCCTGCCCATCCAGAGCGGCATGGTGCTCACCGTGGGCCACATCCACGGGCGCAAGCTGTCGGGCGCGCAGGCCAAGGACCTGGCGATGGAGCTGGGCACGCTCGCGGGCGCGTCGCTGCTCGCGCGCCAGGGCATCAAGCTGCTCATCCCCGTCTTTGGCGCGGTGATGACCGTGCCCGCGGCCTTCGCGGCCAACTGGGCCATCGGTCGCGTGGCCATGGAGTACTTCAAGAACCCCGAGGTCTCGAAGGCGCGGCTCAAGCAGCTCTACGCCGACGCCGTCCGCGAGGGGAAGGCGCGCTTCTCGCGCGAGGAGTTCGAGCGCTTCCGCAAGGAGAAGGGCAACGAGGCCGCGGTGAAGAAGGTGGTCAAGCCCAAGGGCAAGGCCGGGGCGAAGGGCAAGAAGGCCACGGCGTCGAAGTCGAAGAAGGCCAAGGGCCCCACGGTGGAGAGCATCCTCGAGGAGGATCTGCCGCGCCGCATCGCCGCGCGCGAGGAGCTCGCGAAGGCAGTGGGCAAGGTGATCCACGTGGAGCTCTCGGGGCCCGGCGGCGGCAACTGGACGCTCGATCTCGCGAGCCAGCCGCCCAAGGTGAAGAAGGGCAAGCACGGCTCGCCGGCGATGACCGCGCGCACCACGGCCGACGACTTCGTGAAGCTGGGCTCGGGCGCGCTCGACCCCGCCGCGGCGATGATGGACGGCGCGCTCACGCTGGAGCCGCTCGACCTCGAGCTCGCGCAGGCGTTCGGGCGGCTGATCGCTTAACTCTTTGGTTATCTACGGCTAGGGAAACCTGCCGGTCGCGCCGAGCAAATCGAGCCGCGCCTGTCGCGCCGTGTTTTCGTCGATGGCGGCTTGCGTGTCGGCGTCGAGCGCGGCCTTCTCCGCGTCGATGACTTCGATGTTGGTGCTCGCGCCCGCGCGGTAGCTCACGTTCACCAAATCCAGCGCCTCGTGGGCGAGCTTGGCCGCGTTGCGCGCCGAGAGAAGCGCGGCGTCGGCGTGCTCCAGGCTCGCCAGCGCGGCGCGCACGTCCGACATCGCCTGGCGGTTGGCCGCGTCCTCATTGATGTGCGCCTCGTTCGCGAGCAGCACGCGCTCGGCTTGCTGGCCGTAGCGAAGCCCACCGTCAAAGAGAGGCCAGGTGAGCGCAGCGGTGGCCTGCCAGCCGGTCTGCGGCAACGTGATGGTGGGCGGGTCCTGGTAGAAGGGCTGGAAGGCGATCGACACCACCGGCGTGAAGTCGGACCACTGGTTCTTCACCGTTTGATCCGCGATCGACGAGCGCACGTTGAGCGCCTCGAGATCCTTTCGGTGCTCACGAACAGAGTCTTGTGTTTGCTCGGAGGGCGCTGGCCTCTCGGGCAAGTTGGGATCGCCGACCACATCGAGCGGCCGGGTCTCGCCGAGGAGCTGCCCGAGCGCCTCCTGCGAGCGCGCCAGCGTGATGCGCGCCCCGTCCGCGAGCGAGAGGTCCGACTCGAGCTGCTGCTCGGCGCGCACCACGTCCACGCGATTTCCAACGCCAGCCTTGAGCCGCTCGCGCGCGTAGTCGCGGTGCGCCGTCGCCGACGAGACAGCACGCAGGTCCGCCTCGAGGATTCGGTGCTCCGCCAGAATCGACAGGTATGCGCGCCCCACCCCGAGCGCCACCAGGCGCCGCGCGTCCTCGGCGGTCGCGAGCTGCGCGGCCATGTTCTGCTTGCTGATGCCGTAGTTCTGCCAGGCCTTGGGCACGAACACCGGAACGTTCAGCGTGAGGTTGGCGCCGAACTGGTTCTCCGGCGAGAGGATGTTCTGGGCGAGCTTTCGATCGCTGTCGAGCCGCGTGTAGAGCGCGTTCAGGTTCAGGCCTGGCAGCCAGCTCGCGCGCACCTGCCGAACGAGCGCGTCGCTGCGCTGGTACTCGTCGACGGCGTTCAGCAACTGCGGGTTGTTCACCAGCGCGCGCTGTAAGGCGTCGGTGAGCGAGATGGTCGCCACGCCGCCGTCGACTTCGGTGATCGCCGGGAGCTCGGGCTGCGCGGGCGGCTCCGCGAGCGGCGCGTCGAGGCCGCCGTCCACCGCCTGCGCCTGCGCCGTCGCACCGACCAGCAACGCCAACAACGCCCCGCACACCACGCTACGCATGTGCTGCTTCCTCCAACCCGCCCGACTCGTCTTCACCCTCCTCCGGCGCTTGCCGCTTCAAGAACGCGAGCAGCGTGTACAGCGACGGCACGAGGAACAACGTAAAGAACGTGGAGAACGTGAGGCCGCCGATCACCGCGCGCGCCAGGGGCAGGTTCGTCTCCGAGCCCTCGCCGATGCCCGCGGCCATGGGAATCAAGCCCACCACAGTCGCGAGCGTGGTCATGAGGATCGGCCGCAGACGCGTGCGCCCGGCTTCGATGGTGGCCTCGAGCAGATCCTTGCCGCGGCCACGGAGCACGTTGGCGAAGTCCACGAGCAGCACGCCGTTCGAGACCACGATGCCCACCATCATGATGATGCCCATGAACGAGTTCACGTTGAGCGTGGTGTGCGTGAGCAGCAGCATGATGATCACGCCCGAGACGCCCATCGGCACGCTGAACATGATCACCAGCGGATCGATGAGCGATTTGAATTGGCTCGCGAGCACCATGTAGACGAGCGCCAGCGCGAGCACCGCCGCGAAGATGAGGCCCTTGAACGCTTCCTTCTGCGCGGCGGTCTGGCCGCCGAGCTGCGCGCTGAAGTTCTGCGGCGGCGGGATCGAGTCGAGCGCGGCCTGCGCGTCGCGGCTGGCGGAGCCGAGGTCGCTGCCGGGCGCCACGTTCGCGGTCACGTCGATGATGCGCTGCAGGTACTTGCGATTGATGGTCACCGGGCCGCTGTTGCGTACCACGCTCGCAACGGTGTCCAGCGCCACCAGCTTGCCCGCGGGCGAGCGCAGATACACGTCGGACAGGTCGGACACGTGGCTGCGGTACGAGTCGTCGAGGCGCACGTTGATGTAATACTCATTACCCGTCTTCGGATCTGTGAATTGCACCGGCGCGAACTGGGTATTGCCCACCAGGCTGGTGAGCACGGCCTGCGCCACCTGCTGCTCGCTGATGCCGAGCACACCCGCCTTCTCGCGATCCACCTTCACGTCGAGCTCGGGGTAGTTCTCTTCGCGCGAGATCTGCACGTCGGTGAGGTGCGAGCTCTTGCGCAGCTCTTCCGCGATCTTCTTCGCGTACGGGCTGCCCTCCTCGAGGTCGTAGCCGAGGATCTCGATGTCGATGGGCGCGGCCGACCCGAAGTTGAGGATGCGCTTCACGATGCCGCCTGTGAAGAAGTAGACCTGCGTGCCCGGCACGGCGTCCTGCACGGCCTTGCGCACCTTCTCGGTGGCCTGCACGTCGGTGAGCTTGCGGTTCACGGGCGAGACCAGGTTCACCTGCAGCGTGCCTGTGTACGGACCCACGTTGTTGCTGAAGATGCCCGCGCGCCCGACCGGCAAGCCCGTGTCGGTGATCATCGTGGTCCAGTTGCCCTCGCTCGCTGCGGGCTTCGGCGTCGCAGCCGCGGCCTCGTCGGGCTTGGCCTTCACCGACGCGGCCTCGCTCCCGAGCGCGTCGCGCACGCCCTGCTCCATGCGCTGCGCGAGCATCTCGGTGCTCTCCACCCGCGTGCCGATGGGCGCCTTGTAGGTGACGCTGAACTGGCTCTCGTCGCTGTCGGGGAAGAACTCGGTGCCCAGCTTCGGTCCGAGAACGACGAGCGAGGTCACGAAGAGCGCAACGATCGCCACGGCGACAGCAATGCGGCGGCCGACACTCCCGAGGATCGCGCGCAACGTGGCGGCGTAGGCGTTGTCGAGGCTGGTGAAGAACCCGAGGATCGCGGTCACGAAGCGGCCGTGACCGTGTCCGGGCCGCATCCAGTAGTAGCAAAGCAGCGGCGTCACCGTGCGTGACACGAAGAAGCTCATGATCAGCGAGAAGGAGATCGTGAGCGCCAGCGGGATGAAGAGGTTGCGCGCGACGCCAGGCAGGAAGAGCACCGGGAAGAACACCACGATGGTGGTGATCGTCGAGACCAGAATCGGCATCGCCACTTCTTGAGCCGCATTGAGGACGGCGTTCTTTCTGTTCTGTCCGAGGTCGAGGTGTCGGTGGATGTTCTCGAGCTCCACGATCGAGTCGTCGACGAGGCGGCCCACGCCGAGCGCGAGCCCGCCGAGCGTGAACACGTTCAGCGTCTGGCCGGTGAAGTAGAGCAGCACGAACGTGGCCACGATCGAGAGCGGAATGGCGACGCTCACGATGCCCGTGGCACGCAAGCTCGCGAGGAACAACAGAATCACGAGGATCGCGAGCGCGCCGCCTTGCAGCCCCTCGTGCTCCAGGCCCTTCACCGCCGCGCGGATGTAGCTCGACTGGTCGAACGAGATGTCGAGGTGCACGTTCTGCGGCACGCCGACGAGGTGATTGAGCTGCACGCGCAGCGTGTCGACGACGCTGATGGTGTTGGCGCCCGGCTGCTTGAGCACGCGCAGGTACACGCCCCGTCGCCCGTTGATGCGCACGATGTCGTCCTGATCCGCCGTCGAGTCCTGCACGTGCGCCACGTCGCCGAGTCGCGTGGGCGGCGTGGCATCCGCCGCGAGACCACCACTTCCGGGCCGGAGCACGAGGCTCTCCAGCGGACGCGCGGTGTCCACCTGCGTGTTCGCGAAGACGTTGTAGTTG
Source organism: Deltaproteobacteria bacterium (assembly GCA_018266075.1). GTDB lineage: Bacteria > Myxococcota > Myxococcia > Myxococcales > SZAS-1 > SZAS-1. The sequence goes on from JAFEBB010000016.1 coordinate 56,143, forward strand.
CGACCGCTCGCCTTCAGGGAGCCCGACGGCAGAAGCAGATTGGTCTGCTGCACCGCGTGCACCACGTCGAGGATGTCGAGGTTGCGCGCGCGCAGCGCGTCGCGCTGGACCTTCACTTCAATCTCGCGCGTCTTGCCGCCGCCCACTGCTGCGCTCGCCACGCCGGTGATGCGCTCCAGCTGCGGCTCGATGGTGTTGTACGCGAGGTCGAAGAGCTGCTTCTCGTCGAGCCCCTCGGCGCTCACCGCCACCTGGGCCACGGGGATGTTGGTGATGTCGAACTTGAGGACGATGGGCTGCTGGATGCCCGGGGGGAGCTGGTTGTTGATCTGCGCGATGCGCTGGCTCACGTCGAACTGCGCGTTGTCGAGGTTGGTGCCGTACTGAAAGAAGCAGGTGACGATGCTCGCGCCCTGCTTGCTGATGCTCTCCACGTGCTCGATGCCCGGCGACGCGGAGACCGCGCGCTCGATGGGCTGGGTGATGGACTTCTCGATGTCTTGCGGTCCGGCGCCCGTATAGAAGGTGGCGATTCGAACCACCGGCAGGTCGATCGTCGGAAAGAGATCGACCGAGAGCCGCGAGAGCGACACCGCCCCGAGGGCGATGACCATCAGCGACATCATCAAGATGAAGACCGGGTTTCGCAGCGCGAGCCGGGTGAGCCACATCGCTTGGCCTCGGGTGCTGGCGCGCACGCGGCGCGCGGTCGTCGGTTACTGGGGCGCGGGGAGCTTGAGCCCGTTCTGGGCCTTGGCGTTCATGAGCGGATCGTCGACGTGCTGCACGCGGACCTTGGCGCCTTCGCTCAAGCTCTCCAGGCCCGCCACCACCACCTGCTCGCCCGCCTTCAGGCCCGAGGTGACCTCGAGCCAATCACCATTGTCGACGCCCACGGTCACGCGGCGGCGGTGCACGGTGTCGCCGTCCACGACGTACACGTAGTGCTCGTCGTTCGAGATCTGCATGGCCTCGGCGGGCGCCACAGGCACGCCGCGGTGGGTCTCGATGACGATGGAGCCCTGGCCGTACATGCCGGGCCGCAGCTCGCCGTCGTGGTTTTCGATTTGGACTTCCGCGTCGAGCGTGCGCGTCACGGGGTCGAACGTGGGCGAGATGCGCACGACTTTTCCCGCGTACGAGCGGCCAGGCAGCGCGTCGACCTCCACGTGCGCCTGCTTGTCGAGCGAGAGGCCGGGCGAGTCGTGCTCATTCACGGCCACGAAGACGCGCAGCACATCGGTGCGAACGACCGTGAGGATCGGATTCGAGCTGCCCTGGTTGCCCACCAGCGCGCCGGGGTCGAGCCGACGCACGGCAACGACACCATCGATGGGCGACTCGATGCGCGTCTCGCCGAGCCGCGTGGCCACCGCGCCCACCTGCGCCTGTGCAGCCGAGAGCGCGGCCTGGCTCGCTTCGTACTGGCTCTTGGCCTGGTCGAGCTCGCTCTTGGAGACGATGCCCTTGGGCTCGAGCTCCTTGGCGCGGTCGTAGTTCGACTTGGCGAGCGCGGCCTGCGCTTCGACCTGCGCAATCGACGAGCGCGCGGCAGCGAGCTGATCCGGGAGATCGCTCGGCCGCACGATCGCCAGGAGCTGGCCCTTCTTCACCTTGTCGCCTCGGTCGACCATCACCGCGTCGAGGTAGCCGAGGGTCTTGGAGCCCACGTCGGCGGAGAGCAGCGGACGGAGATCCACGGGCGCGCGGACCTCCACGGGCACGTCGCGCGCGGCGATCTGGGCCACGGCCACCAGCGGCGGCGGGCGGGGCTTCTTGGCCACCTCACCGCGGCTGCAGGCCCCGAGGAGCGCGGCGGCAGCCAACACGAGCTTGGGCACACGGGACGTCATGGGGGTGTTCATCTAACGAGGGACCGGGGGAGCAAACAACGATTTCGTTGCGGATTCAATCATTGCACCAACACCCATTCCGCGAATAGGTTGGGGCTGCCCATGACGGCTGCGCGCGCGAAGACCTCTCCGAGAACTCGCCCATCGAGCCGCGCCGCGGAGCTGGGCCCGCTCATCGCCCAGGCGCGGCGGCTCTCGTTCCACCGCGCGGCGCAGCGGCTCGAGGCCCACGGTCATTCGATGTACGCCTGGCAGCTCCTCAACCAGCTTCGAAAGCTGGGGAGCGCCACCCAGCGCGAGCTGGCAGCGGCGACCGCGCAGCATCCCGCGGGCGTGTCCCGGCAGCTCGACGAGCTCGAGCACGCGGGCGCCGTGATCCGCCGCCGGGCCAAGAGCGATCGCCGCAAGATCGAGGTGGGCATGACCGCGCTGGGCAAGGCGCTCTTCGCCACCATGCAGCCCGAGGTGGAGGCCGCGCTGGAAGAGGTCTTCGCCGCGCTCACTGCGTCCGAGCAGAGCGAGCTCCGGATGCTGCTGGAGAAGGTGCTCGCCGCGTCCCGCTGAGCGCGCGATTCGTGCTTTGCTCTCTCCGGATTTCGGAGGGAGCCCATGGACAACCGAAGTGGTCTGCGCATCCGGCGCGTCGTGCTCTACAAGCACGGCGTCGCGTTCTTCGAGCGGCGCGGCAAGGTGCAAGGCTCCGCGGTCGTGCACCTCGACTTCAAGGCGCGCGATATGAACGACGTGCTCAAGTCGATGACCGTGCTCGATCTCTCGGGCGGCACGATCTCGGCCGTCAGCTACGACTCGACCAAGCCGCTCGAGAAGCTCCTCGAAGAGGCGACCATCCGCATCCCCGAGCAAGGCAGCCTCACCGCGCTGCTCGGCCAGGTGAAGGGCGCTCGCGTGCGTGCGCGCGTGGGCGGCTCGCTCGTCGAGGGCAGCATCGTCGGTCTCGAGAGCGCCGAGGTGATGAGCGGCGAAGCCACGGCGACGCGCACGTTCCTGACGCTGCTCGTGGACGGCGCGCTGCGCACGTTCGACCTGCTCGAGCTGGGCGAGCTCACCTTCCTCGATGAGCCGGTGCGCAAGGACCTCGAGTTCTACCTGTCGACGGTGCTCAGCTCGTACAAGAAGGACAGCAAGCGCGTGGCCCTCTTCACTGCGGGTGAAGGCGAGCGCGAGCTGTACACGAGCTACACGCTGGAGGCGCCGGTGTGGAAGACGAGCTACCGCGTGCTCCTCGACGCCGACGGCAAGCCCACGATGCAAGGCTGGGCCGTCGTCGACAACACCGGCGACGAGGACTGGGAAGATGTCGCGCTCACGCTCATCGCCGGGCTGCCGATCTCCTTCCGGCACGACCTGTACAGCCCGCGCTACATGACGCGCCCCGAAGTGCGCGTGCAGACCGAGACCAGCGCCGCGCCGGTGATCACCGAGGAGGGCTTCGCACCGCCTCCGCCTGCGCCGCCGCCGGCGTTCGGAGGTCCCCCGGGGGCCGTAGCGGCCGGGGCGCCGATGCGGTCGCGCGCGATGGCCAAGGCCGCGCCTGCGCCGATGATGCAGGCCGCGGCGATCGGCGAGGCGATGGAGCGCTCGGCGAACGTGCAGACCGTGGTGAAGGACGTGGGCGATCTCTTCGAGTACCGCGTGGAGAAGCCGGTCACGGTGCGCCGCAACCAGAGCGCGCTCGTGCCCATCCTGCACCGCAAGATGGAGGGCGGCCGGGTGCTGCTCTACAACCGCGAGAACCGTCCGAAGAACCCGCTCGCGGCGATCGAGCTCACCAACGCGAGCGAGCTCACGCTGGAAGGCGGGCCGCTCACCGTGGCCGAGCAGGAGCTCTACGTCGGCGAGGCCATGCTCGACACCATGAAGCCCAAGGACCGGCGCATCGTGCCGTTCGCGGTGGAGCTCTCGACCGTGGTCGAGGTGGAAGACAAGAACGAGACCGGAAACGCCTTCAAGGCCGTGCTCGCCAACGGCGTGCTCACCACCACCGCGTGGAGCTACAAGCGCACGCGCTACACCTTCCACAACAAGAGCCCGCGCAAGCACACGCTCTTCGCCGAGCACGCCAAGATGGGCTCGGGTTGGGACCTGGTGGACACGCCCAAGCCCGACGAGCTCACCGAGCGCTTCTACCGCTTCAAGCTCACGCTCGAGCCGCGCTCGGATCGCGAGCTGGTGGTGACCGAGCGGAGTACGCGGTACCAGTCGTGGCAGATCGTGGACTTCTCGCGCCAGGACGTCCGCTACTACCTCACGAGCAAGCTCATCGATCCCAAGACGGCCGGGGTGCTCGAGGAGATCGTCGCGCTGCGCGAGCAGCTCGGCGAGCTCGACCAGGAGAAGAATCGCCTCGACGAGGCACGCTCGACCATCTTCGAAGACCAGCAGCGCATCCGCGAGAACATGGGCGCGCTCAAGGCGGGCGCGGAGCAGCGGCAGCTCCTGGAGCGGCTCACCAAGAAGCTCGACGCGCAGGAGACGGAGCTCGAGAGCGTGGACGCCGAGCTCAAGAAGCTCGAAGCCCAGCGCAAAAAGCTCGAGGCGCAGATCGCGAACAAGGTGGGCGATCTCAAGTCGACGAAGGAGATCGGCGAAGCGTAGGCAGTTCCTGGTTCCTGGTTGGCGATGGGTCCGAGGCGCACGCGTTGCGCCATCGCAGCCCCTCGCGCAAGCCGTGCATAGCGTGTGTCGCGTCCCCGGGCGCGCCGCTGGCCTGCTTCCTGCTCCCCTGGACGGCTGGACGCCAGGATGCAGACCGAGCCCGCCATCGCCGGAAGCCCCGCCCCTGCGCCGCTCGCGCACGTTGGGCTCTCGAGCGCCGAGGCCGAGCGCCTGCTGAAGGCCCACGGGCCCAACGTTCTGTCCATCAAGCAGAAGCGCAAGGGGCTGCTGCGCACCATCGCCGCCGCGCTGCTCGACCCGATGGCGCTCATGCTCCTGATCGCCTCGATCATCTACTTCTTCCTCGGCGACCGATTCGATGCTGCGGTCGCGCTGGGTGCGCTCATTCCGGTGGTCGGCGTGGAGATCGTGCTCGAGGGCCGGGCTGAACGAGCGCTGGAGAAGCTTGCTGAGCTCGCGGCGCTCCAGGCGCGCGCCTGCCGCGACGGCAGTTGGGTGCGCCTCGACGCGGCACGGCTCGTTCCCGGCGATCTCATCGAGCTTCGCGAGGGCGATGTCGTGCCGGCGGACAGCGAGATCCTCGAGGGCACCCAGCTCCTCCTCGACGAGAGCCTGCTCACCGGAGAGGCCCACCCCGTCGACAAGCGCTTCGGCTGTGGCGAGCGCGCGCTGGCGGGCACGGTTGTCCTCGCGGGGCGCGCCACCGCGCTCGTGGCAACGACCGGCGTTCACACCGAGTACGGCCGGATCGGCGCGCTCGTCGCCGGTGTCGCGCCCTCGCACTCGCCGCTTCAGCGCTCGATCCAGAAGCTCTTCGCGCGCCTGGCGGTGGTTGCTGGTCTCGCGTGCGTGGCGGTGGTGGCGCTGCTGCTCCTCTCGGGTCAGGGCCTCGGCCAGAGCCTGGTCGCCGGCGTGAGCCTCGGCGTCGCGGCCATGCCTGAAGAGTTCCCGATGGTGTTCACGCTCTTTCTGACGCTCGGCGCGTGGCGCTTGAGCAAGCAGAACGCGCTCGCGCGCAAGCTCACCGCGGTGGAGACGCTCGGCGGCACGACGGTCATCTGCACCGACAAGACGGGCACGCTCACCCTGGGCCGCATGGCCGTCGCCGAGGCGATCCCCGTCGGCGGCTGCGACGCACGACGGCTGCGCGAAGCGGCCGTCCTCGCCAGCGAGCCGACGCCGTTTGATCCCATGGAGCGCGCGCTGCTCGCCGATGCGGCGTCTCACGGCGTCGACGTCGAGTCGCTGCACGCGGGCGCGCTCGTTGGCGACTACCCCTTCGATCCCAAGCGAAAGCTCGTCACGCACGTGTGGCGTCATGAGCGTGCGCACCGCGTGTTCGTGAAAGGCGCGGTCGAGGGCGTCCTCGCCGCTGCGCAGATCGACGCCACCGAGCGCGCGCGGCTCCTCTCCGAGAACGCGAGGCTGGCCGAGTCGGGGATGCGGGTGATCGCGGTGGCTGAAGGCGCGCTCGCAGGTCCGCCGTCGGGCGAGCGCCTGCGCGACGAGTCCGCGCTTCGCGTGCTGGGCCTGGTGGCGCTCGAAGATCCCGTGCGACCTGGCGTGATGGAGGCGCTGGCCGCGTGTCGGAGCGCGGGCGTGCGCGTGGTGATGATCACCGGCGACCACCCGCTCACCGCACACGCGGTCGCGAACGGATTGCAGCTGCCGCACGACGACGCGGATCCAGTCATCACCGGCGACGCGGTCGACGCACTTGACGACACCTCGCTCGCTGCGCGGGCGAAGCAGGTGAGCATCTTCAGCCGCATGCGGCCTGAGCAGAAGTTCCGACTGGTGAAGGCGTTTCAACGCGATGGCGAGATCGTGGCCATGACCGGCGACGGCGTGAACGACGCGCCAGCGCTGCGACAGGCCGACATCGGCGTGGCCATGGGCGAGCGCGGCACGGAGGTCGCGCGCGAGGCCGCGAGCCTGGTGCTCCTCGACGACAACTTCGCCACCATCGTCCAAGCCGTTCGTGGCGGCCGCCGCATCGCCGACAACCTGCGCAAGAGCTTCGCGTACCTCATCGCCTACCACGTGCCGATCATCTTGCTCGCGCTGCTCGCGCCGCTCCTGGGAATGCCGCTCCTGCTCCTGCCGGTGGAGCTGGTGTTCCTGGAGCTGGTGCTGCACCCGACGGTGGCGCTGGTCTTCGAAGGCGAGCCCGCCGAGCGGGATCTGATGACCCGTCCGCCGCGGCGACCGACGGCCGCGCTGATCGATGCGCGCAGCACGCTGCGTCCGGTGCTGCTCGGGCTCACACTGACGGTGGTCAGCCTCGCCATCTATGCGCGCGAGCTCGCGATGAGCGGCGAGCTGATCGCGCGGGCCATGGCCTTCGTCGCACTGGTCGTGGGCGAGGCGCTGCTGGTGCTGACGGAGCGCTCACCGGGGTTGCCGTTCTGGCGCGCCAGCTACCGAGGCCAGCGCACGCTCGCGCCGGTGCTCGCCGCCAACGCACTGGCGCTGGCGCTGGTGCTCTACGTTCCACCGGTCGCCGAGGCGTTCCACCTCGAGTCGCTCTCCCGGATGCAGCTCGGCGCAGCGGTGCTCGCGGGCGCGGCCGCGACGCTGTGGGGCGAGCCGTGGAAGGTGATCCGCGCTCGGAGGACGACATGAGCTTTCAACCGCGCCGCATCCTGGTTGCCACCGACTTCAGCGACTTCTCGCGAAAGGCCGCGGACCTCGCCGTCGACCTGGCGCGGACGTACCACGCGACGATCGAGCTCACGCACGTGATTCCCTTCGCGCGCGGCGTGGCGGCGGCGCTCTCGCTTCACGACACGCGGCCCGAGGTCTTCGCGTTCGAGCGCTCGATGCGACGCCACGCGCTCACCGCGCTGGCCACCGAGGAGACGCGGCTGCGCGAGCTGGGCGTCGAGGTGAAACCGCATCTCCTCGAAGGCCCGACGCACGCTGCGCTCATCGCCGCCTCACGCGAGGCCGATCTGGTGGTCATCGCCACGCATGGACGCGGGGGCATCTCCAGGCTCGCGCTGGGTTCGGTGGCGGAGTCGGTGGTGCGCGGCAGTTACGCTCCGGTGCTCACCGTCCGCGCCGACGCCCGCTGACAGCCAAGGCGATCGCGGCGAGCGCGAGGACATCGAGGCCGCCGCCCGCCGAGCCGCAGCCGCCCTTCGTCGCGCCGCTGCCCGTGCTGCCGCTGCTTGCGCCGGCGGTCCCCGACCCGGTCGTGCCGGTCGCCGCCCCAGTCGTCGTCGCGCCGGCGCTCGTCCCCGTGGTGCTCGCCGTGGTGGTGCCGGTGGTCCCCGTGGTGGTCGAGGTCGTCGAATCGGTGCTCGACGAGCTGCTCGACGAACTCCCGGTCGTGCTCGAGCCGGTGCCAGTGCTCGTCGTGGTGGTGGTTGTCGATGCTGGCAAGCCGCCGACGAGCGTCACGGTGGCGAAGTACGCGGGCGCGTTCCAGCCGCTCGCGTCGGAGTAGTCGCCGGCCATGTACGAGGTCGCGAACGACGTCCCGAGCGAGGGATAGCAGCGATAGCCCGACGCGCCGCGCGCGCAGAGATCGGCCCTTCCGTCGCCGGTGACGTCCGCGAGCTCGATGGTCCAGAAGTACGGCAGGCCGTTCCAGCCGGTCGCGTCGGTGAGCGCGGGGCCGGTGACCATCGTCGGGAACGATGTGCCGTTCGAGAGGTAGCAGGTGACGCCCGTCGCCGAGCGGCCGCACACGTCGGCCTTGCCGTCGCCGTCGATGTCCGCGAACTGCACCGTCGAGCCGTACGCGAGTTGGTCCCAGCCGCTGGCGTCGCTCCACGTGGGGCCCACGACCTGCGTCGGGAAGCCGGTGCCATTCGAGAGCCAGCACTCCACGCCGTTCGGGCCGCGGCCGCAGACGTCCATTTTTCCGTCGCCGTTGATGTCCGCGTACTGGATCGTTTCGTAATACGTGGGCGCGTCCCAGCCGTTCGCGTCGCTCCACGCGGGGCCGCTGAGGATGTTGGTGTCGAACGACGTCCCCAGCGAGCGCCAGCACACGATGCCCGCCTTCGCGCGACCGCAGACGTCGGCCTTGCCGTCGCCGTCGACGTCGACCATGCGAATCGTCGAGTAGTACTGCGGCGAGTTCCAATCCGCGCTGTCCGAGATGCTCGGGCCGGTGACCTGCGTGGGGAATCCAGAGCCACTCGAGAGGTAGCAGACGAGGCCCGTCGGCGCGCGGCCGCACAGATCCGCTTTCCCGTCGCCGTCGACGTCCGCGAGCTGGATGGTCGAGTCGTAGCCGGCCTGATTCCAGTTTGCGCTGTCGCTCCACGCGGGACCGGTGACGGGCGAGCCGAAGCCGTTGCCCGTCGAGAGCCAGCACTGCATGCCGCTGGCGCTGCGCGCGCAGAGATCCGAGCGGTGGTCGCCGTCGATGTCGCCGAACTGGATCGTCGACGCGTACTGCGGCCCGCTCCAGCCTGCGTCGTCCGAGAGCGCGGGGCCGCTCCAGTGCGCGCTCGGGCCGCCGTCGCCGGCGAGATCGCACTCGATGCCATTCGGTCCGCGACCGCAGACGTCGGCGCGTCCGTCGCCGTTCAAGTCCGCGACGAGGCCGCGGTGCAAGCGGAAGGGCTCGCCCGCGGCGAACGCCTGGAGCTCGGCGACCGTGCCCTGGAACTGGTCTTCGTCAACCTGGCCCGGGAAGCCGGCCACTGTGGCGTTCCAAGAGAACTGATTGAACTCTGCGCTCGACCACGATGCGGGCACGTTGAAGCAGGCGGGGCTTGGGGTGAGCGTGGCGATCCAGAGCGGGTAGCCCGCGAGGTCGGTGTCGGTGATGCCGTTGCTCGAGAAGTAACTATTAAATGTATAGATACCCGGCTTGCGACCCGTCGCGGCCTCGACGGTGGTGAGGAAGTCGAGGATGCGCTGGTGAATGGTCGCCGCCGACGGCCAGGTGCTGTTGGCAAAGCCGAGGCAGTTGGTGTCGCCGTCGGGGCACTCCACATCGAGCATGGGCGGCAGATCGCCGGGCTGCAGCGTGCCCACCACGCTGAGGAAGTAGTTCGCCTGCGCCACGCCATCCACCGTGGGATCGAAGAAGTGGTACGGACCGCGAATCACGCCGTTCGCGCGGGTGTCGGACCAGTTCGTCGCGAACTTGCTGTCGGTGGTGTAGTCGCCCTGCGTGGCCTTGATGAACGCGAAGTCGATGCCCGCGCCGTGCGCAGTGGCCCAGTCGATCGTTCCATCGCCCGTGTAGACGTCGACGCCGTTCACCGTCGTGGCCGGCGGGCACTGCTGAAGCGCCTGCTCTGCGCTCGAGGGATTCGAATCGGATGGGGGCGCGCCGCACGCGGTGAGCGCAGCGAGCGCGACGAAACGGAGGGAGCGCGACATGGGCCTTCCAGCGAAGGGGCGCCATGCTGCTTGGACGAGTGACGGATCGTCAATCCCAGCGCTGATTTCTGAAGGAACTTTCAGCTTCCGGGATCGGTGACGCGCTCGCCGTCGATGAGCACCGCGGCCACTTTCAGCGTGCGCGCGTTCTCGCTCACGTTCTCGAGGAAGCTCGCGCGGATCTTCGGATCCTCGATCGTCTGCGCGCGGCGCTGCACGGACGCGCGCGCGGCACCAATCACCTCGCGCGCGGTCGCCTCCTGGCCGCTCGCGTGCAGCGCCTCGGCGTGGCTCACGCGCAAGAGCGCCTCGCCATCCTCGACGCTGCCCCGCTCGGCGAGCACCGCCAGCGCCTTGCCCGCTTGATCGAGCGCCTCCGAAGCGCGCCCACGTCGAATGGCGATGTGCGCCGCGGTTCCCCGACAGAGCGCGTTCACCACCGGCAGATCCTTCGAGACCTCCAGCGCGACGTCGATCTCCTTCACGGCGTCATCGAGCGCGCCCGAATCGGCGAGGCCACGCGCGAGGTAGTTGTGCGCGCGCGTGAGGATGCGGCGCTCGCCGGGAAGCTGGAGCGCCTCGATGGCACTCCGCAGCATCGCCGCGCCTTCCTTCACGCGACCAAGCTGCATGAGCGCGTAGCCCTGGTAGCTGCGCGCGAGCGGCGGGAGATGCACGAGGCCCAGGCGGCGTGCGTTCGCTTCCACGGTGCTCAGCACGCGGCACGCCTCGTCCCACTGCCCCACGACGGTCATCGCGTAGCCGAGGTTCACGCGCTGGTGCGAGGCCATCCGCAGATCGCCGGCGTCCGAGAAGCCGTCGGCGCTCGCGAGGCACGCGGTGAGCAGCGCTCCCGGGTTCGCGTCGGACGCGGCGCGCATGAACGCGGCGCGCCCGAGCCACGCAGCAACCATGGGATCGACCGAGCTCCCGGCGCGACTCTTCCGAACCGCGTCGAGCAGCGCCTGCGCCTGCGCGTAGCGACCGTGGTGGTTGAGCTGCACCACCGCGTGCGCCGCGGCGATGACGCGCATGCTCGAGTCGACCGGCCAGTCTTCCTGCCGAAGCGCCTCGGCATCCGCGAGCAGCGGCTCGAGGCGAGCGAGCGCGCCAACGGCCTCGATGTGCTCGGCCACAACCTTGTACCAGACGGGATCGGGCCGCTTGAGGAGCGGCATGGCCGCCGCGGACGCGCGCTCTGCCAGCTCATGCTCGCGGCGCCACCGATGCGCCTCGGCCTGCACGCCGCGCAGCGCGCCCAGTCGCTCGCCCGCGGCACCGCAGTCGACGCCACGCTGGGCACGCGCGAGCGCCGAGGCGAAGTCGTTGCCCTCGAGGGCCTGCGTCGCGGCCTCGAGGTAGTGCTCGACGGCCGCGGCCGGCTCGCCGCCCTTGTCGAAGTGGCCCGCGAGCACCAGCGCGTCGACCTCGCCGCGCGCGAGCAGCCACGCGCCCGCGAGCCGGTGTCCGAGCGCGCGATCCTGCTCGGTGAGCATGGCGTACGCGGCGTCGCGCACGAGCGCGTGGCGGAAGATGTACTCCTCCGTGTCCGGGAAGCGGCTCGGCCGCCGGACCGACACCACCTCGCGAGAGACGAGCTCGCTCAAGAAGATGTCCGCGGCGCCCTGCTCTTCCGGTCCGAGCAGCGCGGCCACGCCATCGCGCCAGAAGATCTGCCCGAACACAGAAGCCGCACGCAGCGCGCGCCGCGTGCTTTGCGGCAAGCGCTCGAGTCGCGCTTCGACCAGCGCGAGCACGGTCTCCGGAGGCGCGTCGCCCTTGCCTTCGCGCTCGGCGCGCAAGAGCTCTTCGAGAAAGAGCGCATTTCCGCCCGACTGCTCCACCACGCGCGCGATCCGCTCCGGCGCCGCGTCCGGCCCGAGCACCTCGCGCGCGAGCTGCTCGCTGGCGCGCTTGGGCAACGGCCGCAGGCGAATCATGGTGAGGTCGCGCTCGGCCCAGAGCTTGGGGAAGAGCTCGTCGACCTCGGGCCGCGCGAGCGCGAGCACGTAGAGCGGCCGCTCGGCGAGCATGCCCAGCGCGTTGTCCACGAGGCGGACCGTGGGCAGGTCGCCCCAGTGCAGATCCTCGAGCACGAGAACGACGGGATGCGCGCTGCACTCCGCGGCGAGGAAGTCTTCCCACGCGCGGTGCATCTGGTCGCCCATCACCATGGGGTCGCGGCGCGCGGCGCGGAGCTGCACACTTTCTGCGTCCTCGAAGTGCACGCCCGCGAGCTCGCCGAGGAACTCCGAGACGCGATCGACATCTGCCGCGGGCACGTGCCGGCCCACGCGCGCGCGCCACTTCTGTCGGCGCGCTTCGATGGACTCGTTTTCGATGATCCCCGCCTCGCGACGCAGCGTCGGCCCGAGGAGACCGAAGGGCGAGCCCGCACTCGTAGAGTCCGCGCGGAAGAGCAGCACGAGCGGCGCGGCAGCACGCTCGGCCAGCTCGTGCAGCAACTCGAAGCGCACGCGCGACTTGCCGGTCCCAGCGGGCGCTGTCACGAGCACGGCGCGCGCACGTCGATCGGCCACGCAGTCGTCGAAGAGCGAACCGAGGGTGCGCAGATCCTGCTCGCGTCCCACGCACGAGGTCACCTTGCCCAAGAGCGTGCGCCGCGGCTCGACGCGAGCCTGCTCTCCCCGCAACGCCAGGCCGGCAGGTCCGCCCAAGACTTCGAAGCGCGCGTCGAGCAAGCCGGCGGTCGCGTCGTCGATGGCGATGGCGTCGCTCGATTCACGCGAACGCGCGAGCAATGCCACGGCGCGATCGATCACCTCGCCCACGGGATAGCGCGCGCTCGTCTCACCGTGTCCCGTCGCCACGACCACAGCCGCCTCGGGGCGCGCGCGTCGGAGCTCGAGGGCGCAGCGCGCTGCACGCGCGGCCTGATCCGTCGCTTCGCCCTGGCCGTCCACGACCACGAGCAGCGAGCCATCCACGAGGCGCTCCAGCGTTCCGCCCAGCGCCTTCATGGCCTGCGCGAGCAACTGCGGCGCGCCCGTCGCACGCGCAGTGGGCGCTTCGTCCGAGCTGGTGTCGTCGTCCGGGCCTGCCGCGGTGGGCACGTGACCCGAGAGCACGACGGAGACCGTGCGCCGCTCGAACGCGGTGAGCGCCGCGCTCTTCACGCTCGTGGATCCCTGTCGCGGGACCGGCGTTTCCCGGCGCGCATCCTCGGCAGGGAGCGCGGCCAGCACGGCGCCGCCATCGCGCGGGCGCTGCGCCGGTTCCTTGGCGAGCATGGCCGCGATGAGCTCGTCGACCGACGTCGGCACGTCGCTTCGCCCTGGACGCAATCGCGGCGGCGTCTCGAGCAGCACCTTCGAGAGCACGGCCATCGCGTGCGCGCCCGAGAACGCGGGCTTGCCGGAGAGGCACTCGAAGAGCACGCAGCCGAGCGCGTACACATCGACGCGCGCGTCGGGGTTTCGCGTGCCGCGCGCCTGCTCCGGCGCCATGTACGCGGGCGTGCCGAGGAGCGCGCCGGTCATGGTGCGAAAGTCGCCGGGCTCGTCGCGCCGCGCGACGCCGAAGTCGAGCAGCGTGGCCCGACCCACGTCGCCGCTGCGGAGGAAGATGTTCGAGGGCTTCACGTCGCGATGCACGACGCCACGCGCGTGGACTTCGGCGAGCGCAGCAGCCACGCGGCGCGCGAGCACCAGCGCGTCGTCGACGGAGAGCGGCCCGCGCGCGATGCGAGCCGCGAGGTCCTCGCCCTCGAGCCACTCCATGGCCAGGTAGCGCTCGCCCGAGGGCGTCACGCCGTGATCCACGTAGCCCACGATGCCGGGGTGGCGCAGATCGGCGAGCACGCGGGCCTCGCGCTCGAAGCGCTCCTGGTCGTAGCCGTCGGAGACGCGCAGCAGCTTCAGCGCGACGATGGGTTGGTCGGGCTTCGAGAGGTCGCGCGCGCGGAAGACCGTGGCCATGCCGCCGCGTCCGGCTTGACGCTCGATCTGGAAGCGCCCCCCGACGACAGCGCCCGAAGACATGGGGCGAGCTTAGCGCGAAGGTGCTTGAATGACGGAAGCAGTGGCGCATGTTCCCGCTCGTTGTCGCACGGGCACCCTGCCTATTTGTGGGAACGAGTGTCGCCGCACACGCAGTCCGTGCCTCGGACCTTCCAGTTCGCGCAGTCCTTGGGCGCGAACCAAGTCGATTCATATCCGCTGCCACGAGGCGCGAGTCGCAGAACGAGGTGGCGCATGCCCACCCAGAAGACGCCCGATGGGCTCCTCACCATCGAGTTCGGGTAGAGCGCCGAATCGAGGACCTCGAGTTGTGCGAGCACTTCGATGGCTCCGGATGGATGCAGACGAATCAGACGCCGGTTGGTGAGGACAATGGCTGAGCGATCGTCCTCGCGAAACACGAAGAGCGGCTCGGCGTTCAGGTCAGCGAGGAAGCGAATTCGGTGGCCAGTCGTGGAGACGAGCACCGCCTTGCCGACGTTAATTGACAAGTGGGCGAGGCCTTGAATGACGAGCACGTCGTCGCCCATCGAAGCCATGCCATGGACGTTCTCAACGTCGTAGGTCGTCTCGCCAGGTGTCCGCAGCCTCTCCCTGCGGCTTCCGTCCTTCGAGGCCCACCACAGCGCGCCGCCGAATTCGCCGGCATCGAATCCGATGAGGTATCCGTCCTGAACGCCCAGCACGTGCCTTTCGCCTGCCAGGCCCTCCTCCGCTGTCCCCTTGATGGGAAACGGCTCGGAGTCGCTCCTCGACTGCTGCCCATCGTCGGGCGTGATGCGTACCCCTCCGTCCGTCCAGGCAACCTTCCATTCGCGCTCGGAGTACCCAGCGCACGTCAGTTGGTCCCCGGCCGGTGGGGCTGACAAGACGACCCAGCCGGTGGGCACGTCGCTGATCGGCGTGGCCAAGAGGACGACCGCCAAGACATGAACCATCAGCGCGCTCCTGCAGTCGGTCCCAAGCTTCGCATGGTGGGGCGTGCCGTTTGCCGGCCCAGCTCTCTGGTGTAGCGCCCACACGGCTCGCTTCGCTTCAGGGGCTCGTCAAGGGTCCCTCTATGATCTCATCGCCACCGCCCGGGTAGTCACCCGGGGGCCAACGCCGAAGACCGCGGAACTGAGTCGCACTTCAGGTCGACGAAGCTTCGATGCGTCGCCAAGGCGGTCTTGAAGTCGCCGCCCCGGGCTTGCGCTTCGGCCAGGGTCAGAATGGTCTCGCAATCGTTGGGCAGGGTCTTCTGCGCTTCGAGAAGAAGACCGACCGCTTCCTTCTGCTTGTTGTCACGCAGGAGAGCTCGCGCGCGGCCGAGGAGGTCCCGGTTCCTTGCGAGCGGCTCGCCGGCGTCCGGGCCCCCTGCGTCGACTGAGGCGGCGAGCTCGTGCACGTACGCTCCACCGTCCGGCGACGTATCTGGGAAGCAGGAGATCACTGTTTTCTTTTCGTAGCGGATCTGGGGCTTGGGTGATGCCAACGGGTCGAACGTACCGACGTCCGATGCCGTTTTGCCTTTCGAAGCCGGACCTCGGTCCGCGGCCCACGAGTGCGACGAGAGAGCCAGGAGGGCAGCCGTCGCCAGGAGGGCCAAACATGGGTTCCGCGTGTGAGCGGGCGACGGGGATCTCATGGGCTCCCCCAGGATATCCCAGTGCACGATGGAGCCCTGAACCAGACAGGCTCAGAGGCTCCGCGAGTTTGCGTGCGCGTCGTGACTTAGAATTGTCCGATGCGCCGCGAAGAGCACAACCGCGTGTGGGCCACAAAGGCGATATACGCTGGAATCGGGTTGACGCTGGTCGCGGCCGCATCGTCGTCGCGGGTGAATCTGCGCGGGCCTCGCGAGCTCACGCTCGTCTTTGACGCCGGGCATTGCACCTCGCAGATGGACGTCGACACCGCGCATTGCACGGTATCGACCCTACTCGACCAGGACGGTGTAACGCACACGTATACCTATGATGTGCCGTGCGCCCATGACTTCGAATCGTGCGGCGAGGACTTCCATTGTGACTGCACCGATGTCTGGCGCGATGCCGGGATGCTCTGGCCGGACGGAGGAAGGTGCCAGTACTACTGGAAGCACTTCCGAGATGGCGGCGAAGAGCTCATCGACGGCTGCCGCGGTGCACACCGGAGCGAGCAAGCGCCGACGAGTGCCTTCCCCGAGCTGCAGCCAGCTGGTGCCAGCGACTTCCCGATCGAGCCTCCGCTTTCCAAGCCTTAGGCCGCACGATTCATCCTGAAGCCGGACGCAAAACTTCATGAGACCCAACGGGCTCCACAACGCTCATCGGATCGCGCCAACGTTCGTGCGGACATCGACGGTGGCTATCCCGCGCGGCCCGATGTCGATGGTTAGCGCGGTAGAACTCGTATCGGAGCGGTCACGGACCTCGGTGAAAACGACCTTCAGCATCCCCTCCTCCGAAATCACCTGCGGAGTTGGTGCATCCAGGACGAGCATGCGCCCGTCGAACATCGCCGCAACGATCAAGCGCAGCAGCGCACTCGTTTCGGGCGGCTTCGAGAGCCAGCCGCGCTTTCGGACCAGCTCGGCGAAGTCCTTGTCGCCGTGGATCCCGTAGGTCGTTCCATCGGCGTCGAGGAGCACTCGAGCCACGCCTTCATGCGTGCTGGTTTGCAGTTGAAGACGCGCTGATACCGCCGCGCCAAATAGTAGGAGGCCGGCGCTTTCGCGCCGGCCTCCTTGCCCTGCTCGATCTTCTCTCGGCCTACTTCGTCCCGATCATCGTCCGCATCGCCTTCAGCGCGTCCTGCGAGCCGAGCTCGTACCGATCCATCAACAGCACTTGCGCTCCCCAGATCGGCCCGGAGATGGCGTGTATGCCCACGCCGCGGTGCCGGTGGTGCACGTCGCAGAGCACCCAGAGGTTGTCTGGGTGGTGATCGATCCATGCCTCCATCTCGCTGCGGCTGAAGGTCCTGCGGTACAGCGGCTCCAGCGGGTTCTGCTCCCTCAGCTTCGAGATCACATCTGCGTTGAACTTCCCGACGTCGATCGCCTTGGCCAAGCTCCACTCGATGAGCGCGTGGTGCGTCTCGAGCTGCACGGCGCCGAAGCGGTTGCGCGTCGGGCTCTTCAGCGTGGAGTACTTCACGCCGCAAACTACGCAGGGCCGGTCTTCCTTGTGCACCAGGTGGTGGTGGATGGCGCCGTACGCCGTGCTCTCGGTCCGCGGTGAGTGCGGCGGGTAGAAGACGGCCTCCAACAGCTCTCGCTCGACGCAGTGGACGTTGGCGGTCTGAGGCTGAACGGCCTGCCCAGCCGGCGCATGAGCGGCGGCACTGCCCGCCCGTGAAACTGGCTGAACCTTCCCGGCGACCGGAGCAGCACCAGCCTGAAGTGCGGCACGTGCACGCCGGGCACCTCGCGACGACGACCTCTCCGCGTTCCCATCGGCCTTCTCCTTCTTGAACATGGGGTTCATGACGAGCTCCCGAAAAAGAAGAGGCCGGCGACACGGGACGAACTCGTCTCCGTGTCGCCGGCCTCGTGAGCACCCTCATCAGTGCGACGCCCCGTTCATCAGCTGGGGCCCGATCGCGCCGTTGACCGGGGGCGCGATGGCGGTGGCATCACCGCCGCTGGGCGTGGGCACGCTCTGAATCACCGGAGCGGGCGTGGGAGCCAGCGCCGGCGAGGGCTGCACCGGAGCCGGGTTCGACGCGACCGGCGGGCTCACCACCGGAGCGGGCTGCGTCGCGACCGGAGCCGGCGCGGGCTTCGCGGGCGCGGTGGTGCTCGTGCCCGAGGCCGGCTGCGTCGTCGTGCTTCCCGCCTTCGCCTTCTTGGACTGCCGGCCGGCCTTGCGCGCCTTCTTCAGCTCACCCTCCAGCGCCGAGCCCGGGGTGGCGAGCCGCTGCAGGATCACGTCGGCCTGGGCGATGAGGAGCTTGAGCTCCGAGAGCGCCGTGGTGCCCTTGTGCGACGCTTCCGGCGCGCTGCCCTCGGCGATGAGCGCCGCCTCCGCCTCCTCGTACCGCTTGGCCACCTTGCTGATCTTCTCGGCGTAGGGGTGGCCCTCCTTGCCCGCGGCCCGGAGCGCCTCCTCGAGCTGCTTCGCCTGCTCGGTCGGCGCCAGGGCCATCCACGTCGTCTGCACGCCGATCTTCGCGTACAGCGCCGCGTTGGTGGACTCGATGATGGCGTAGGTGCCGCCCACGACCATCTTCAAGTTCGCCGCCGCGGTGCGCGCCTTGGCGGTGAGATCCTTCTTGCGGTTGCTGTGCGCCGAGGCGTCGAGGATCGCCGTGCTGCTCTCCGCGACCCCTGCCCGGAACTTCGGCCGAAGCGCGACGGCCTCCGGGCTGTTCACCTCGTCGAGGAGCTGGAGGTAGGCCTCGGCCTTATCCAGCGTGGCGTTGTGGGACTGCTTCACTTCATTGACGGACTTCATGGCGGACTCCTTTGTGTTTGCTGCGGTTTTGTCCGACCGCCCCTCGGGAGCCCGATGCTCCGTTGCAGCGTGCGGACGGAGACCGGTATTGCTGCCGGCGTGCCAGCACCCAACACACTGAAATGACAGGAGGAGTCGCCGTGGCCCGATTTCGGTGGGCTCGGCCGACGGCCGAGCTCGAGCCTCGGCTCCGGGAACTTCGGTCGAGTGATTTCAGGCGCTTGGACTTCGACCACCGCCGCGGCCGGCAACTTGAGCATCCGCTTAAGCTCGAGCGCGGATTTCTGAGCAGATGCTCAACTGACGGGAGTGGCGAGCGCTCCAGAGCAATCGCCCGAGTCGGGAGATTGGTTTTTTCGGATCGCCGGAGTCGGGCGATCGCCTTTTTCCGATCGCCCAAGTCAGGCGGTTCAGTCAGAGCGGATCGCCAGCGGCGGACGATCGCTTTTTCCCGATCGCCCGAGTCGGGACGTTCAGTCGGAGCGGATCGCCCGAGTTGGGCGAGCGCTTTTTTCCGATCGCCCGAGTCAGGAGGTTCAGTCGGGACGGATCGCCCGAGTCGGCCGATCGCTTTTTCCCGATCGCCCGGTTCCGGAAGTCCAGTCGGGGCGGATCGCCCGAGGTTGGCGATCCCATTTTCCCGATCGCCCAAGTCGGGAGGTCCGGTCGGGGCGGATCGCCCGAGTCGGAAGACAGGACCGACCCGATCTCCAAAGTGGGGATATCAGTCTGAGCGAAACTACGGAGTCCGGAGATTGGCCTGAAGTTGCTCGCCGAGTCGGGAGATCACTTGCAGTGGATGTTAAGCGCGTGGTGGTGCTGACGGGCCGCGAGAGCGGTCGTCGTGCCCAGTTGGTGCCCATCAATGAGCTCGTGAGCCTCGCGTGGGAGCAAGCGCGCACGATTCGGCGTTCGGCCATTTACGAATCGGCCACGCCGCGTAATTGAGCCGCTCATCGTCGCTGACGACTCCGCCGTCGCTCACAGTTCGAATGAACGGGTGCGACGCGTATGCGAGAACGCGTTCGGCACGCCTGCGTGCTTCTGGGCCGATTTCAGGGTGGCGAAGTGCGCTGTCCGCGATCATCGCAGCAAGGTCCAGGTGGCCCATGATCGTGTGGATCTCTGCCTTGTCCACGGCGACGATCAGGTTGCCCGGATAGTTGGCATCCACGAATTGCGCTGTCTTGAGTGCCTCTTCTGCCCGCCACGGTTCGTGGAGGGCAGCGAAAACTGCATCGTCCACATTGGAAATGGCGAGTGCCTTTTCTGTCAGCATGCTCTCCGTGACGAGGCCGCCCTTTCCGGCGATCTCCACTCGACCGAATTCGTCCTCGCTCGGAGCAATGAGCTCGAGGCGCGCGAGGCGAACGGCGTTTCGATACGAGCTGTTGATTGCGTAGATCGTCGAGAGAGAGACCACGACGACCGTGGCGATTTTGAGCCGGTTCTTCCCCGAAGCCGAAAGCGTCCCCTTGTCGATCCAGGCGTTGGTGACCGACATCCCCCATGCCACGACTTGGCTGATCAGGGTGAGCAGGGGCATGGGGCAATGGAGGAGTCTATCGTTGCCGCGCCCGATCCTGCGTTGCGCTCGCCAAGGCCGACTCGCGAGTCAGAATGGCTCTATCGGTTTGAGGCGCGCCTCACGGTCTGGGGCAGCGGGTACTTCAACTTCACCGGCTCCGTCTTTACGGCGCGCGGAGCGCCCGCGGTCGGGTCATAGAAGTACCAAACGTTGAACTTCACTTCGTTCTTATGGGTGTCGTGGTTAAGGCTCGGCCATCCGAGGTGGTCGGCGATCCACTGACGCAGCTCCACCTTCGCTTCGCGCTGCGAGTCCTTTTGCCAGGTCTCCATGACCGCGCCCAGCAGGACATCGCACAGCCCGATGCTCGGCGTGTCCTTGGAGTCGCGAGTGAAGACGCGGTCCACGGAGCGCACCTGGCCGAATAGCTTCTTGAGGACGTGGTTCGCGATAATCTCGACGACCTCATCCGCCTTCCCGTAACTCGACTGAATCGGGTCGACCCAAATGCGAAACGTCTGGGCGCGCTCCGGGTACGCCGTCAGGCACCTCTGGATTTTGTTCGTGAGCAGCCGCGTGAAGTGCTTCTGGCGGGCAAGGTCCCAGCTGCCGCTGTGATGAGTGAGGTCGACATCCGCCATGCGCACGACGAGGCAATGGAACGCGAGGTAGTTCGTCTTGAAGAACGACTCGACCAGCGCCTTGTAGAACTTCAGGTTCGCGTCATTGACCTTGTTCCATTTGATTTCGTACGGGTAGCGGTAGCGCTCACGTAGGTCGGTGATCATCGCGGCGAAGTCACCGCGTCGCTGGTCCGGAGACCACAGCGACCCGAATCCGTAGAACGGCTTCCCACCGGTGCCGGACTCGTCACACGAGATGATCCAACGCTTCACGCCCGGCGGTGGCGGCGAGTCGTCGTCATCGGTGCGCTTCGTCCCCATGTCGCTCCTGAGACCTGTCTTGAAGTGCCTTCTGCGCGGCGATCGGACGACCAGGCTGCTTGATCCTGACCAGTGTCCCCGGATCAATGGCAAGTCCTTCGCTCGGGCGGTGACGCTGCCCCCCGTCGTTCCTAGCTTCCCGGTGCAACGGGAGCCGGCCGTGTCAGAAGTTCGACCAGGACGCGAGTTTGCTGAGACGCGAACTGCCTTCAGCGGCAGCCGTTCGCCAACTCGCGCAGTCGAACTGGAGGCCGTGGCGTGAACGCCGCCGAGCCTGCACCCCAGACCGCGCCGGCTTCAGGGCCCGTGCGGAGCGAAGAACGTTCCACGCTCGCGCGTACCCGCCAGCTCGTGATCGCGCGCGGCGCCTCGACGGTGCTGACGTTCTGCATTCCGCTCGTCCTCGCTCGGATGCTGAACACCACCCAGTACGGCACCTACAAGCAGTTCGTCCTGGTGGCGCAGACGGCCTATCTCCTGCTGCCGTTCGGCGTGACGCAGAGCCTCTACTACTTCCTCCCGAACGGTCAGAACCGCCGCGCGTACATCTGCCAGACGCACCTGTTCACCGGCGCCGTCGCGGCGGCCGCAGCAGTTGTCCTCTTCGTCTTCGGCGCTCCCATCGCGACCCGACTCGGCAACCCCGGGCTTGGCGCATTCAGGGGGCAACTCGGGCTCTACGCCGCCGGCCTGCTGGCCTCGTTGCCGTTCGAGATCACGTTTACGGCGCGTGGCCGCACGGGGCAGGCCGCTGTCACGTACATCCTCTCGGACATCGCGCGCACCGCCGCAATGACGCTGCCGGTCCTGCTGGGCTGGGGCATGGCAGGCCTCACCACTGGGCTCGCGGCGTGGGCGACGGCGCGCTGGGTAGCCGCGCTTCTGCTCACCGTCCGTGGCGAGACCGGGCCCGCGTTCACGCGCGCCACGTGGAGCCAGCAGTGGCGCTACGCGCTGCCCTTCGGCACCGCGATGTTGGTGGCGGTGCCGCAGAACTACTTCCACCAGTACGCAGTGTCCGCGAGCGTCACCGCCGCCGAGTTCGCCGCGTATTCGATCGGCTGCTTCCAGCTCCCGCTCGTCGACTTGCTCTACATGCCCACGACCGAGATCCTCATGGTGCGGATCGGAGAGCTCGACGCGGAGAAGCGCAGCGCCGAAGCGGCGGGCGTGTTCAGCCAAGCGGTGGCGCGGCTTTCTCAGCTCTTCCTGCCCCTCGCCCTGTTCCTTTTCGCGGCCGCAGGTGACTTCGTCCCCGCGCTGTTCTCCACGCGCTACCTCAGCGCAGTGCCCATCTTCCGCGTCGCCGTTTGGGCCATCGTGCTCTCGAGCTTCCCGGCCGATGGGGCCTTGCGCGCTCGCAAGCGGACCGACTTCATTCTTCGCAGCTACGTGCTGAAGGCGGTGGTGGCCGTGCCGGCAGTTATCGTCGGCATCCACGCGTGGGGCGCCTTCGGCGCCATCATCGGCTGGCTGCTCGGCGAGGTCGCCGGCAAGGGCATTCTGCTCGCGCGACTTCCAGAGACGCTGGCTGCGAGCGTGCGCGAGCTGCTTCCGCTCAGGACATTTGCGAAGACGCTCGCGGCGGGCACTGCCGCAGCTGCGGCGGTCGCCCTCTTCGCGTGGGCGGCGCCGCCTGAGAAGCATGTGGCACGCCTCGCGTTCGAATGCTTGCTGTTCGCGGGCGTGCACGCGGGCGTCCTCGCGCTCCTTGGAGAGCGGCCGCTGGCGTTGGTGACCAGCTTCATCCGCGGCTGAACCTCACGCGCGCCCGCGTCGTGGTCAGCGCACCCACGTGGGTTGCCGCTCGCAACGCGAAAACCAAGATTGGCTTGGGCTCGGGGGGCTCGACATGAAATCCACGCAGGAAAACGTTCCGAAGGGCTCGTTCGACCCGAACCAGGTCGCAGCGACAAACACCGCCCACAATGACGTGGACGGACGACAGTCCGCGCGGTGGGCGAACGAGGTCGAGTTCTTCGATCGGCTCGCCGACCGAATTGAGCGCGGGCTGCGGCCGTTCTCGAGCAAGGAATTGAATCGATACACGCGGCACCCGCGGCGGATCTACGACAAAGAATTCCGCTTCAGGATGCTCGGCGACCTCACGGGGCTGCGCGTGCTCGACCTCGGGTGCGGCGAGGGCAGCAACTCCGTCTTCCTCGCGCTGAATGGCGCTCAGGTCGTCGGTCTCGACATCTCGCCGAGGCTCATCGAGCTCGCCAAGAAACGCGCCGGGCTGAACGGTGTCGAGAGCAAGACCCAGTTTCGATGCATCCCGATCGAGCGAGCCGAGCTGCCGGAGAGCAGCTTCGACGTGATCTGGGGCGACGGAATCCTCCACCACCTCATCGACGTGCTCGAGCCCACGCTCCAGCAACTCGTTCGATGCGCGAAGCCCGGCGCGCGGATCGTCTTCTCGGAGCCGGTCGCACAGAACCTGCTCCTGCGCTCGTTGCGCGGGCACGTTCCCATTCACACGGACGCGACGCCGGATGAGCGGCCGCTGGAGACGCGCGAGCTGGAGCTGATCAACAAGTACCTGCCGGGCCTGCGTGCGCAGCACTTCCACGGACTCGGCCGCCTGACCCAATTCGTGGTGCCCGTTCACGCCTATGAAGAAGCGCCGTGGCACCGGCGATTGCTGGCCGATGCGCTTCACACGGCCGACTTCGCGATGCTCAGCGTGCCGGGCCTAAGGAGCCTCGGCGGCATGCGCGTGATGTGGGGCGAGGTTCGAAAGTAGCTTCAGAGCCGCCTAACTCACCCACCGCATGATCCGGCGGTCTTCCGCCAGCGTCGCCAGGTCGAGCTTCCCCCGCTTCATCTCGAGCCGGCGAGCCTTTTGGTAGTGGCTGGAGCACAGCCCCCACGACACGCGCTTCTTGCCGCAACTCGGGACCGCGCACGGCGCCTCGGTTGCGAGGAACGCCGGACGCCCACGCTTGCCAACAGGCTTGGCCGCCACTGCCGCCACGCGCGAGACCGCCGTGCCCACCGTCGCTCCGAGCTCCCGCCCGAGGATTCGGCCGAGGTCCTGAACGGCCATCCGGATGGGATCGATCTTGCGAGGGCGGGGCATTCAAAAGCTCCTGGATGTGACGAGGTTCGAGCAACGTAGCAGGCCGCAGTTTTCACGAGACGACCAACGCTCTCCACTGGTGGCTTCAACCCTTGCTAGAGACTTTGCGGCCGAGCTCGTCGGACAGCCGCTCTAGCAGCGAGCCCGACTTGAGCCTTCCGCCGGCCTTCACCAGGTCGAGCAAGGGCTGGGCCTTTGGCGGCCGACCCGCCAGCGCGTCGTCATAGAGGATCTGGATGAGCACGAGCGCCGTGCAGTCTTCGTTCTTCTTGCCCTGCGTCACCGTGAGCGCGTCGCCCGACTGGACCGCACGCTGCACATCCTTGAGCCTCACCCACTTCTGGGCGTCGACGTCGAAGAGCGCGCGGTTCCGATAGCGACGGAGCTTCATTCCTGGCTCTCGGCGAGGACGACCTCGATGTCCAGGTTCGCGACCTCTGCGCCGTCCCGAAGCGCGACGAGCCAGGCGTCCTTGGGCTCGAGCCAGAGCGGAGTCTCGTAGAGAGCGCTTTCCAGATCCTCGATGTTCGTCTCGTTGTCTTCAAGGCGAGAGAGGATCTCTCGAACGATGCTCTCCGGCTCGTACATCTCTGAGACTTGATCGAGCGCCTGACGCAGTTCCTGGGGTGTGGCCTTTGGGCGGATCCCCACGGCCTTTCGGTCCGCCAGCAGAGTGCGCGCAAGCAGCGCAACAGGCTGCCTCAAGGCGTCGTTCAGGCGTGCGAGCTCCGGGATCTTCGCCGCGCGCCCATCGATCAGGCGCCGCACTTCCTCCGCGCTCGCTGCCCGGTGCCGAAGTTCATCTGCTGCGGTCTTCCAGCGCGGGGTCTTCTTCTTGTCGAGCTCATCCAGGATCTTGCTAGTCGCTTTACGCAGGACGGACAGCGCTCCGGCGGACATTCGGTGATTCCCCCACCAGCCCCGGAAGGACTTGGTGAAAGTAATTGTCACTCGGTGTCCTAGGGTCCTCAAGAGAACCGGTTGGGGCGTGGCCGGCCCTGACTTTCCCGTCGCGGAGAGCGGGAGACTGGTTGGGTTCCTGCGACTTGTGGATCTAGCGAGCCGGCGCCAGCCGTCAGGGCCGGCACGTAGGATCGTCAGAGCCGCACCGAGATCCGGCATGTCCAATCGCTATCCCTACGAGACGCGCGCGATCGAGCTTTTCATTGCGTACCTCTACAGCGTACGTGGAGAGCGGTTCCAAATCGAGGCCGAGCACGTTCAAGTCGGCACCCATAACTGCGACTTCATGCTGGCATCGGTTGATGAGCCCACACGACGAATCGCGGTCGAGATAGTCCGAATCGTTGATGACGAGACCGAGCTGAAGCAGGACGCGTTTCGCGCTGCGCATTGGTCCGCGCTTAAGGGCGAGCTGAGAACCCTTGGGGTGTCGGGCGTGTTGGTTCGCACGCCCTGGAACATCCCAACCGTTCCGCGTGTGAGCCGCGCGAACGCCCCCAAGCTTGCCCAGAGGCTGAAGGCCGCACTCGACGCTCGTCCTGACGACGAATCCGTAAGCGTTGACGGGCACAACGTCGTTCGACTGCCAGAGTTCAAAGACGTCGGCGCCTCGGCGAATTCAGGTGCGCACTACGTCAACCGGCCGCTGCTCACCCGTGGGCTACTGGAGACGCTCGCGGACAAAGAACTTCAGGTCGACTTCGCTGGCGTCGAGCGCGTCATCCTCGCAGTCGCTTGGCGGTCAAGCCTCGACGCAGACGAACTGCGCAGAGAGCTCGCCAACACGGATGACGTAGGTCGACTGAGAATCGTTGAACGCGTCTACCACGTGAGACTCGATGGTCCGGTCCAGCTTGTGTTCGCTCGCTCCATCGCCAGTGTCACGCAATCGGCGGCGCCCCTCCCTCCAGAGGATCGAGTCCTGCTCGATCACTGGCTCGCCGCGCGGCTCTTTGCGAACGCTTCGGGCGCTTTCAGCCGCGCCCGAGCAGAGGTTCTTGCCAATGGCGGTGAGACCACGTTCTTGAGTCGTGACACGCGCGAAGCGCTCGCACACCACGGCGCCCAGCTCGTTGAAGAGGGGCACCTTGCTGACGCGGCCTGGATTCTTGAATCCACCCGCGGTGATACCGATCCCCTTCCTGAGCAGCTCCTGCCTTCGGGCAGCATTACAACTGTGCGCGGGACTGCAGCGTGGCTCGCGCACACGCTGGCCGCACATGTGCAACGAGAAGAGCTGCCGTCGCTCGTGCGAACGATCGGAGCATTCGCAACGGACTCCAACGCCTACGTCCGCAAGATGGCGGCGTTCGGCCTGCGGGTGCTCATGGCTCGTCGAGATCGCGTGGGCCCCGGCAGCGAGCCGCTCGAGCCTGTGCTCCGGCAGGACATCTATCGGCTGTGGCGCGACTACGTTGCCACCGCTCCCTCCGATTCACGCGGTGACGACGCGGCGTCCACGTTGGCATTCATTTACGACCTCAATGCCGAAGATGTCATTTGGGCTTTTGAGACCTTGCGCCCGGTCGTTGAGCACGACGGGCTGACCGACCTCACTCGGTTGGTCATCTACTTTGGATGGACGCGCGAGTCAGACACACTCATGTCTAGCGGGTTCGACGGTACATCCATCCGAGAGCGGGTACTGTCTCTCCTTCGCAGCGACGAAGATTTCCGCAGCCAAGTCGCCTATGTCGTGCACCACAACCTGAAGAACCATCCCGAGACCCGAGCGCTCGTTGCCGAACTCGTTGAGTCATTGCTCCGAAATGGGCAACCCGGCGACCACAATTTGTCCCTGTCACTTGAGTGCGCGGGGCTCCTGGCGGAGCCAGATCTGCTCGACGCGAAGTCCGACGCCCTAGTCTGCGCTCTAATTGCTAAAGCAAACGAGAGCTCGCAAGACGAAGGCTTCTACCTCGCTTACATCGTCAAACAGATCGCAGCCTCGCTGCGGGCTGCGAACCAGCCCGACCGCGCAGACCGCTGGCTCCAACAGCTCACTGCCCCGGAGCTCCGGCTCATCGCGGGACCCTGATGTCTGGACCCCTGATGCGGAGAGCCGATCCGATCTGCTCCTGCGCACCGTAACCGCACTTCGTACAAGCGGCTCATAGGAAGAGGCCCCTCGCCATGAAACGAGAACTCCGGAAGGTTCCGGCGAACATGCTCAGCCTCGGGCTGGGCGCTTTGACGCACGCACTTCGTCTGTCGTTTTACGCGGACTTCGACAACGGGCACTGGGGAGAGCTTTCGGTTCTCAATGCGGCACACGCCGCCGAGATTCTCATCAAGGCACGCATCGCTGCGGAACATCCGTTCTTGGTCTTCGAGGAACTCCCGCGCTCGACCCAGACCAAGAACGCAAACCTTGAGTTTGATGATCTCTTCACGAAAGGAAAGACCATCGACTACGCAGACCTGCCAGAGCGCCTATGGGCCGTTACTGGCGAAACGGTCCCGAACCTTGAGCTGTTCAAGGAATTCGGCCGCCTGAGAAACGCGATCCAGCATTTCGCATCACACCCAAAAGAAGACCCAAGGGAGAAGACCCTCGGTTTTGTATTTGGGGTTATCGATCCATTCATCAACAAGCAGTGGGGGCTATTCGCTATCGACTACAACGAGGAGATGGGAGACCACTACGAGCACATCTTCGACTCACTCGTTGCTCGTGACATTCGGCCCCTGATCTCACCCGATGCCGCGGAGGCATGGTCGAACCTCGGGTACAAGCCAGGGGCAACCGCGCCCGCTGGCTATGCGAAGTGGTTCGAGGATGCGATGGCGCGCGCCCTTCCCAAACCTAGGGCACCGAAAGCCCGCCAGAAGCACCTGTTACCCTGACGCGCTCGCTTGAGCGCCCCGCCTCCAACTCGGAGACGAGGCGCCCAGAGCCACCAACTATCGTTTCGCTACTCCAGCAGCTGCGGGTACCACCGATACACGCAGGTTCCTCCAGAATTGGCGAGCGGCACGAAGAGCGTCCCATCACGACCGACCGTCACGAACTGATCGATGATGGTCGCCGGGGCATCCTGCCCAGTGAAGCAGCCGCAGCTCTGACCGGAGGGCGTGAGGAGCTCAACCGTTCCCTGCCAGCTCGGCCCAGGCGGCACGGCCGCGTACCCGGTGAAGCCACGAACGGGGAAGAGGTCGGAGTTGCCGCGGCTCGAGATCCAGGCCGGAACCGGGTTCTGCTTTGCCTGAGCGTCGGGGAAGACCGCGGCGTAGTTGCCATCGCCCCGCATCGCGAGTGAGCCGTCGGTGAGCATCACGAGACCGCGCCACGCACCTCCCGTGACGCCGTCGGGCGTCACCGAAACCGCGAAAGCGCTCGTCATGGGCTCCAGGCTGGCGGTGAACCACTGCGCTTGCTGGCTGCCAGTGAGGGTGGAGAACAGGACCAGCACGTGGCCCTCACGGTTCACGCCGAGCGCGGTCAGCTGGTCGCCAGCGGCAAACGTGAGCGGAGCCCCAACGGGTAGGAGCTGCGAGCTGTATCGCTGAACCGTGGGTGGCGACACGCTGTCCGACAATCCTGCGTAGACATCGCCAGGGATCGATGACGCCACCAACGTCTTCAGGAATGCGCCCGCAGGTGCGGTGAACTGAACCTGCCTCACCATCGTCCCGTCAGGCGCGTACACCTGAAGCAAGCTCGAGCTCTGTTGCAGAGGAGCCCAGAGGTTCGCATACCCCGTCGGAAGCGGCTGGAGACGGAATCCGACCGTCCCTGCTCCTTGGTCCGTCTGCCTGGTCACCGTGCCGGAACCGAAGGTGAAGAACCGCCCGACCTGATCCGGTTCACCAATCAGCGCACCTGCCTCTTCGGTGAGCACACCGTTTCCCTCGTCATCACCAAAGCCTTCAATGCAGCCCCAATTCGGGTCGAGAAAGACCGTCAGAGCATTGGGCGATGCGGGAGGGAGGAGCGCCGAGCACGCGGCAGTCGCGGCGACGCTGACTCGGAGTGTGTCTTTCGCCGTTGCGCCGGTGTCGTCGGTCACCGTCAGCGTGACCGTGTAGTCGCCGGCCTTCGTGTACGTGTGCGTGAGCCAGCCCTGGGTCGAGGTCGCTCCGTCGCCGAAGTCCCAGTGAACCGACGCGATGAAGTGGTTGGACTGCGTGGTGTAGGAGCGCGTTCCGTCGAAGTACTCGGTGTCTGGAACGACGCCCTCGCCAACCGAGCCATCGAACACCGCGATGGCAACAGGTTGCTCACCCGTTGCGCCAGTCGTCCCGGTCGTGGTCGTGCCTGACGTGCCGGTGGTCGAGGTCGACGAGGCAGTCGTGCCGGTCGTCGATGTCGCGGTCGTGCCGGTCGTCGACGTTCCAGTCGTCGTGGTTGTCGAGCTGGAGCTGGACGAGCTGCTCGACCTGGTCCCTGTCGAGCCGCTGCTCGAAGAGCTGGAGGAGCTCGTGCCCGTCCCGGTGGTGCCGCTCGAAGAGCTCGCCGCGGTCGCGGTCGCGCTGGTCGAACCCGCGCTCGTGCCCGTCACATGAACGGTGAGGGTCGCGGTGCCCTTCTGGCCGGTGTTGTCCGTGGCAGTCATCACCACGGTGTACGTGCCCGCGTTCTTGAAGACGTGGCTCACCCAATCCGCGTTCGAGGTCGAGCCGTCGCCGAAGTTCCACTGAATCGACGCGATCCAATTGTTGGCGTTGGTGGTGTGCGAGCGCGTGCCGTCGAAGTCCTCGGTATCCGGTGCAGCGCCCTGCCCGACCGAGCCATCAAAGACCGCAACCGCGACCACGTCGCTCGTGCCGCCGCCGGTGGTGGAGCCCGTGCTTGAGCTGCTGCTCGAGGAGCTCGCGGTCGCTGTCGAGCTGGAGCTCGACGAGCTTCCGGTGGTGGATGAGCTGGAGCCGGACGAACCGGCCGTCGTGCTGGAGCTCGAACCGCTGGTGGTCGTGCTCGCGGTGGTCGTCGTGCCAGTGACGTGCACGGTGAGTGTCGCGGTGCCAGTCTGGCCGACGTCGTTCGTGGCCGTCATCGTGACCGTGTAGGTGCCCGGGTTCACGAACTTGTGGGTCGTCCAATCGGTGTTTGAGCTCTGGCCGTCGCCCCAGTCCCAGTGAATCGATGCGATCCAGTGATTGGGATCCGTCGAGTACGAGCGCGTGCCGTCGAAGTACTCGGTGTCGGGCGCTGGGCCGGTGCCGGTCGAGCCATCGAAGACGGCGACGGCGACGACGGTGCTGGAGGTTGCGGCCGAACGGGCGACGCGGCTCGAGGTGTCGCCCGCAGGAACGCCGCACCCCATCGCACCACACAACAATGCGACGCACCCCACCCTGCACGCCACGCGCATGCCGCCTCCCCGCCCCCAAGAAGGTGTGCACCGCCGTTCCGGCCTGCGAATTTTCTTCGCTCCGAGTCGAGAACCTCACCGACCGAACGCTGCGTGGGTCTCAGTATGCGGCGCCGTCTGGAGCAAGAACGGCATCGAACGTTCCCGTCACGTGTACGGTCGGTTCGCCACCATCAGGAAGCAGCGGCTGGCTCTGGTCCCAGATGTCGCACTCGAACGAGCCGCTCGCCTCCGTCGACGAGACCGAATCGAGCGTGATGGTCGCGTCGCTCGCGCCGAAGCCGCCGCCGGTGGTGGGCCCGCCCAGGTACCACTCGACGCTCGCGCCACTGTTCAACGTGAGGGGCGATGCGTACGTCCCTGCCGCGACATCGCCCGGTGCAGCGACGCGCAACGTGAAGCGATCGGTGTTGGGCGGACCGATCGCGGGCACGCACGGCGGCGGGTAGTAGTTCGCGGAGAGGACGAGCTCGAGTTGGCTCGCGTCGACCCCGCCGTCGAAGAAGGTCACGGGCACGAGCACCGCCGCCCGGACACCGGGATAGTGCGCGAAGCCAACGACCGTGCCGCTTCCCAGGGTCGCGTTGCAATTCGCGCCCGTTGATCCACTCGATGATCCCGACGAAGCGGTGGACGCCGACGAGGCCGATGACGAGCCCAACGTCCCGCCGCTCCCGCTCGATGCCGAGGGTCCCGAAGAAGACGACGAGCCCAACGTCCCGCCGCTCCCGCTCGACGCTGCGGAGCTCGAGCTGGTGAGAGACGACGAGTCCGTCGACGAGCTCGACGACTGCTGCGCACCTGTGCAGGCCGAGCTCAAGAGCACGATCAACGGGACGAGACGACGTCGCATCATGATCTTCGTGCCTCGTCGATCCCAAAGCTTCATCTTGCCTGCGCTAACGCCCGAGCTTCTCGCGGATGAAATTGAGCATCGCCAGGTCTTCCTCCGAAGGCGGCCAGCGCGGCGTCGTCGGCGCGCCGCGGCTCCAGTCGATGCCGAACCGCTTGCCGCACACGGTGCATCGATAGAGGTCGTCCTCGATGCCCTCGCCCTCGCGCTCCGCACGCTCGAAGCAGTGCATGCACATCACGGTTTGCGCGTTGGGGCCGCCGGCCATGAGGCGATCGTATCGGCAGACGGCTCCCGACCTCAAAGCGGTCCCGCGCTTTCCGGACTTCGCCCGAAGAAGTTTTGAAGCTCGTCCTGTGACGCCGCACACAGCCCTCAACCGGGACGTTCCGGCGGAGGTCGCATGCGCGCACACGGATTGCTCTGGGCGTCGATGGTGGTGGTGGCATTCACCGGGTGCGCGAGCTCGACGGGCAGCGGGGACTCATCGAGCTCCGGCAAGTGCTCCAATGGCCACGCTTCGGGCACGGCCTCACCGGGCACGAGCGCGACCACCACGAGCACCACATCCGCCGGCGCGACCTCCGCCGGAGCAACCTCGGGTGCCACATTCGCCGGGGCCACGACGGGCGCGACCGCGGGCGTCGCAACCGGAAGCGGCACGGGCACGTCGGCCACGACGGGCGGCGTCACCTCGGCCACGAATGGCGGCGGCTTCACGGGCGCGACCGGCGGCTACACCGGCACCACCGGCGCGACCGCGGGCGTAAGCGGATCCGCCACGGGCACGAGCGGCTTCTCGGGCACGACGGGCGTCACGAGCACCAGCGGCTCGACGGGCACCTCGGCGGCCACCACCGCGAGCAGCACCACGACCGGAACCACGTCGACGAGCACCAGCACCAGCACCAGCACGACCACGACCACCGGGACCACCGGCACGACGACGGGCACCACCGGCACCACCGGCTCGCAGCCGCCGCCGGCTCCTGATCTGCTCACCTCGGGCGCGTGGAACGACAACCTCAACTTCGCCTGGTACCTCGGCTACCTCTCCGGGCCCGACACCGCCACGCTCGCCGGCCTCCCGCTCATCCCGCGCAGCGATCGCCTCGAGGTGCACGTCGTCGACGCGAACGGCGCAGGCCTCGGCGGCGCGACCGTCACGCTCTTCGACGGCGCGATCCCGCTCTTCAACACCGTCACCGGCGCGAGCGGCGTGGCCTACCTCTTCCCGAGCTGGTCGGGCGCGAGCGTCGGCGACGCGATCACCATCAACGCGACCGCCAACGGGCAATCGTCGAGCGTGACCGCGCACGCGGGCGACGCGAGCGCGCAGGTGCAGCTCGCCACCACGTCCGCGCTCCCGCAGGCGCTCGACGTGGCCTTCGTCATCGACACCACGGGCAGCATGGGCGACGAGCTCTCGTACATCGCGGTGGAGATCTCCACGATCTCCGCGCGCATCGCGGCGCACTACCCGAACGTCAGTCAGCGCTGGGCGCTCGTGCTCTACCGCGACGACGACTGCGGCGATGAGTACGAGCTCCGCACCTTCGACTTCTCCGACCTCAACACCTTCCAGGGCGAGATCAGCAACCAGTCCGCGGGCGCGGGCGGCGACTACGAAGAGGAGCCCGAGAAGGGCCTCGCCGCGGCCACGCAGCTCTCGTGGCGGCAGGGCAACGTGGCGCGGATGGTCTTCCACATCGCCGACGCGCCCGGCCACATCGGCAACGAGAACGGGCTCGTCTCCGCCATCGAAGGCAACGCGCGCGCCGGCGTGAAGATCTTCCCGGTGGCCGCGAGCGGCCTCGACGCCCGCGGCGAGTACGCGATGCGCACCGAAGCGGAAGTCACCGGCGGCAGCTACCTGTTCCTCACCGACGACTCGCACGTCGGCAACTCGCACGAGATCCCGCACATCTTCTGCTACGTGGTCACGCACCTCTCCAATGCGCTGGTGCGCATGGTGTCTATGGAGCTCGAGGGCAAGCGCATCGACCCGGACCCGAGCGACATCATCCGCTTCGTGGGCAACCCCGACGCGTCGAATCAGTGCAGCCTCTCGGACGGCACCACGGTCGTGATGCTCTGACGCTCGCCTGCCTCTGGTCGAAGAGTGCCCATCGCAGGCAGAATGCGGTGGGCCTTCGCCTGAGGAGCAGCCGTCTTGAGCGCGACCGCGGGGTTTCAGACTGGCGAGCTGCTCGGCGGCAAGTACCGCATCCTGGACCTGCTCGGCCAGGGCGGCATGGGCGCGGTGTACCTGGCGGAGAACGTCGACATCGGTCGCCAGGTCGCGATCAAGGTCCTCAAGCCCGAGCTCGCGGCGATGCCCGACGTGATCGCCCGCTTCCGCCAGGAGGCGCGCGCGGCGGCCGCGGTCGGGCACCCGGGCATCGTGGACGTGCTCGACATGGGCACGCTCCCCGACGGCGGCGCGTTCATCGTCATGGAGCGGCTCGACGGCCACACCTTGCGCGAGCGGCTCGCGGGCAATCCGCCTCTGAGCGTCGACGAGGCCGTGACCGCGATGGTGGACGTGCTGGAGACGCTCGGCGTCGCGCACGACAAGGGCGTCATTCACCGCGACCTGAAGCCGGACAACGTCTTCCTGGTCGAGCGCCCGGTGCGCACCGTGAAGATCCTCGACTTCGGCATCTCCAAGTTCCGCAGCACCGGCGACATGGCGCTCACCCGCACCGGCATGGTGATGGGTACGCCGCTGTACATGTCGCCCGAGCAGGCCCGCGGCGCGAAGGACGTCGGCCCGCTCACCGACGTCTACTCCTGCGGCGCCATCCTCTACGAGATCCTCGGCGGTCGGCCGCCCTTCCCTGGCGAGACCTACAACGAGGTGCTCGCGCAGGTGCTCACCGAGACGCCGATGCCGCTCGGTACGAACGTGCCCAAGGCGCTCGCGACCGTGGTCGAGTCGATGCTCTCGAAGAACATCGCGCTGCGCCCGCCCAGCGCGCGCGAGGCCGCGGCCCAGGTCCGCCAGGCGAAGACCGGCCTGCTCAACCCCGCGAGTCAGACGTACATCCGCACCGTCGCCGATACGCACACGCCGCGGCCCGCGTTCCAGACGGGTCCGGGCGCGCAGCGCGCGTCGCCGGCGATGCAGACCGGGCCCCAGCTCGCGGGGCCGCGCGAGACGCTCGATCCCGATGCGCGCCCGCCCACCCAGCCCATGAGCCTGGGCGCGCCGAAGCTGGCGACGCCGGTCGCGCCGAAGAAGAAGAAGGGCTCGGCGTTGCCGCTCCTGGG
This sequence comes from Deltaproteobacteria bacterium, assembly GCA_018266075.1. Taxonomy (GTDB): domain Bacteria; phylum Myxococcota; class Myxococcia; order Myxococcales; family SZAS-1; genus SZAS-1. The sequence goes on from JAFEBB010000016.1 coordinate 90,338, forward strand.
AGGCGTGGTCGCGCTGCTGCTGATCGCTGGCGGGACCTTTATGACCTTGGGCCCCAACCTCGCCGGCAAGCCCATCAAGCCGCCCTTCCAGCAGCCCGAGCCGCCGCCGGTCACGCGCTTGCCTGCGCCGCCGCCGCTGCCCGCACCGACGCCGACGCCGCCCGTCGCGACCACGCCCGTTGTCACCGCGCCGACGCCGACGCCGCCTGCTCCAGCGCCAGCGCCAGCGCCGCCGGTTGCCGCGATGCCCAACGCGCGCCCGCTTCCGCCAGCGCACGCGCACGCGCATCCGAAGGGAAGCCCCAGCGTGCTCAAGGGCTACAACCAGGGCCCCTCGGTGCCGCCGGTCGCTGCCGCGCCGCCGGTCGCTGCGCCGCCTCGGAAGGGCGGCTCGCTGGATCTCAACTGCGTGCCCTGGTGCGAGATCTACGTCGACGGCAAGGACACCGGGCAGCACTCGCCGGTGAAGGGCCTCATGCTGCCGGCCGGGGCCCACAACCTCCGCCTCGTCAACCCGCCCTCGGGCCGCGAGCAGCAGCTCGAGCTGATCGTCAAACCGGGCGAGCACGCGACGCAGGTCGTTCGCTTCTAGAAGTCTTCTGCTAGCCTCGCGTCCGCTCCCCGTGGGCGCTGGAGATCGCAGATGACGCAGCGGCAGGTCTGGTCGGCGCTCGTGCTCGTGATTGCCATGGGCGCGGCACGCGAGGCCGCTGCCAAGAAGGTCGTGGTGCAGGTGATCGCGCTCGATCACCGGCTCGACCGCGACGCCGCCGTGGCCCACCACCACCTGCGCGCAGCCGCCCAGAACGACGCCCGCGTGCAGTTCGCCGACGTGGAGCTCGACGCCCGCGGCGACACCGTCAGCCACCGCCAGGGCCAGCTCGAGCAGGCGCGCATCCTCCTGAACCAGAGCCTCGACGCCCTCGACAACATGCAGGAGCAGGTCGCCCTCGAGAAGCTCAAGCAGGGCATCCAGCTGGCCATGCAGGCCAACCTCGCCGAGAGCAGCACGACGGTGCTCCTGGATCTCCTCGCTGCGCGCGCGGTGGCCGACTTCCGGCTCAACAAGTCCGCCGAAGGAAACCGCGACCTCCTCGCGGTGCTCACCATCGACGCGAGCTACAAGTTCGACCCGGAGCGCATCACCCCCGAGGTCGAGAAGGCCATCGCGGCGAGCCGGCTCAAGGTGCAGAACGCGAAGGCCACCTCGCTGAAGGTGGAGTCTTCGCCGGTTCCGGGCGAGGTGTGGATCGACGGCCTGTATCGCGGCGTGGCGCCGATGGAGGTCACCGAGCTCAAGCCGGGCGATCACGTCGTGACCGTCACTGCGCCCGGCTACGACCTCTTCCAGGAGCGCCACGCGGCCGGGCCCGGCGAGGCATCGAAGGCGCAGCTTCCCGTGGCCGTCGCTGGAAAGCAGCTGCTCGCGCGCATCGACGCACTCAAAGCCGCGTGGTCCTCCGGAGCGGCCCCCGCAGCCCAGGCGCTGGTCGAGCTCGGCCAGGCCGATGAGGCGGTGTGCATGGCCGTCGTCGATGGCACCGCGGGCCGCGAGCTGCAAGGCATCCGCGTGGGCCGTGACGGCAAGGTGATCAGCCAGGGCTCAGCGCCGCTGCCCGACGACGCCGAGCCGCCCCCGGGCGCCGTCGAGGGCCTCTGGCAGAGCATGCTCGCCATCGAAGCGCCAGCGGTGGCCATCACCCAGCCGAGCACGCCAACCGTGCGTTCGAGCGCGCGCCCGAAAGCCGGCAATCCGTGGAAGTACGTGGCCGCCGGGACCGCGGGACTTACGCTCGTCTCCGGGCTGGTGCTGGGTACCTCCGCAGCGGGCGACGCGTCCACCGCGCGCAACACGCCGCAGGTGGACGCCACCGCGTACCAGCACGCCGTCAACAGCGGCAAGAGCAAGGCGCTGTTCGCCGACGTCTGCTTCGGGGTCGCGGCGCTCTCCGGCGGCGTGGCCGGCTACCTCTTCTATCGCGACACCCAGGCGCCCAAGACCGTCGAGGAGCCGAAGCTCTCCCTTGGCGTCGCGCCGACGCCAGGCGGGCTCGCGGCCGCCGTCTCGGGGAGGTTCTAGCCCGATGCGCGCCCTCCTCCTCATCCTCGCCACGTTCGCGCTCATGGGCTGCGAGGCCGTCCTCGACTACGGCGACCTGACCAATGGCCGTCCCTGCGATGCCAAAGGCGCCTGCCTCGCGGGCTACACCTGCCAGAACAACGTCTGCGTGCTGGGCGCCTCGAGCAGCCTCGACATGGGCGACACCTGCAGCGACAACGCCACGTGCAGCGCCGGCGAGGAGTGCTTTCTCGATGTCGACGGCTGGCCGGGCGGCTACTGCACCCTGTCGTGCACTGGCGCGGCCTGTCCCTCGAACAGCACCTGCGCGGCGGTGAGCGATCCCGCCAACCCCAGCACCACCATCGCCGCGTGTCTCGCCAACTGCAGCGGCAACGACAACTGCCGCCAGCCGGCCTACACCTGCCAGAACGGCCTGTGCATGCCGGCCACGAGCTCGGACGTCGGCGACAGCTGCTCCTCCAGCACCGACTGCGGCCCGAGCGAGCTGTGCGCGGCGGGCTGGCCCGGCGGCTACTGCTTCGCGGACTGCCCCAGCGGTTGCCCGGTCGGCAGCCACTGCTTCACGCACTTCACCGATGGCTCCAGCGCCTGCCTCGAGACCTGCACCGCGGGCTCGACGTGCCGCAACAGCGCCAACGTCTGCGTCGACTTCGACAACGATGGGGTCTTCGAGTGCATCCCCTCCTGCGCCACCACGAACACCTGCACCTGACCTCGCTCAGACGGCGCAGATGCCGAAGCGCGGAAGGATCTCGCGCAGGACGTCGTGCTGGTGCGCCTGCGCGGCGTCGTGGAAGAGCTTCCAGTTCGAGGTGTCGAACGCGGGCGTGTAGTCGAACTCATCGCCGTCGCCCACGCGCGCGTCGTCGATGCCGAGCGCCTGCTGCTTCCACGAGCCCGGGCCGTGGGGCGCGTAGCTGGCCTTCGCCGCGCCGAAGCTGAACTCGGCGTCGTGCACCGCCTTGAGCCACGCGTTGAGGCGAAGCTTGGGATCCTCGTTCGTGAGCTTCGAGATCAGCGCGCGGATCTTCTCGCGATCCGGCTCGGACAAGCCTTCGACCTGCGCTGCCGCGTCCTTCGCGAGGTAGCGGCGGAACACCCGACAGAGCTCGTCGAGCGCGGTGAGAAAGTCGGTCGGGTTGTCGCGAACGATCACCTGGCCATCGCCGTTCGTATAGCGCCACTGGCGAAATGGATGGTCCGGGTAGTGCAGCACCGCGCCGTGGCCCATGGGGAACGCGTGATCGGTGAAGAGCTGCATCAGCGGCCGCGTGACGTGCCCCCAGAGCGCGCGCGGACCGCCGTGCTTGAAGAGGTGCAGCCAGTGCAGCCGCTGCTCGTGCGGATGAACCAGGGTGATGTCCGAGGCCATGTTGATGCGGTGGTGAATGCCCGCGAAGCCCTGGTGCGCCCAGGTGTCGATGAAGACATGCGCCGTGATGCCCAGCCGGTGCAGCCCGTGGGCCGTGTCCTGCTTGGCGATGCACGCGCGCGCCATCTCCTTGGCCACCTCGCTGTGCGGCCGGCAGATGATGCGGTTGTAGAAGGCCCGAGAGGGATCACCCGACGCGTCGTTGCCCGGCAGGAAGTGAAAGGGCACCCAGGTGCGCCGCTCATCGACCGAGAGCGCGATGTGATAATCGGTCAATTCATGAGCCGTGCTGATTCGATAGTACGACTCGCCGGTCTTGAAGCGGAGCGCGCCGCTGTTCACGGTGTCGTCGACGTACTGTGAGCAGGTGGCGATGATCTCCGCGCGGCCGTGGTCGAAGCCCGCCAGCCGCGCGACGACGTAGGTCGCGCCGAAGTGGAAGTCGATCTCCATGCGCTCCAGCCGAACACCCGAGGGCTGGGCGGGCAACAACTTTTCCGGAGCCCTGAAAATTCGGCGAGCGCGAACGCCGCGGGCATGGCAAGACTTCACCATGCCTCCCGACGAGATCGCCGAGCTCTTCCGAAACAACCGCGCCTGGGCCGAGCAGATGACCGCCGAGGACCCGGAGTTCTTCCGCAAGCTGGCACAGCTCCAGGCGCCCAAGTACCTCTGGATTGGCTGCTCGGACTCGCGCGTGCCCGCGAACCAGATCACCGGGCTGATGCCGGGCGAGGTCTTCGTGCACCGCAACATCGCCAACATGGTGGTGCACACGGATCTCAACTGCCTCTCGGTGATCCAGTTCGCGGTCGACGTCCTTCAAGTCAGGCACATCATGGTGGTGGGCCACTACGGCTGCGGCGGCGTGAACGCGGCGCTCGAGGCCAAGCGGCTCGGGCTCATCGATAACTGGCTGCGACACATCCAGGACGTGGCCGACCTGCACCGCAGCCTCCTCGACACCGCCGCGCCCGAGCAGCGCCGCGATCGCCTCTGCGAGCTCAACGTCATCGAGCAAGCGGCCAATGTCGCGCGCACCAACGTGGTGCAGGACGCGTGGGCCAGCGGCCGCGCGCTCACGCTGCACGGCTGGGTCTACCGGCTCTCCGATGGGCTCCTGCGCGACACGGGGTTGAGCGCGTCGTCGATGAGCGAGATGCGCACCTCGTACGGCGAGGCGCTGCTGCGCGTGGGCGGACACTCAGACGCGCGGACTTGATAGTTTGGCGCGATGAACGTTCGCGCCCTTCCCCTCGCTGCGCTTACGCTCTGCGCGTGCAGCAGCGCCGTCGTGAGCTCTGCGTCGTCGAGCGGGAGCGGCACCTCGTCGTCCACCACCGCCGCAGGCTCGACGACGTCGACGAGCACCAGCGCGAGCTCCAGCGCCGCATCGACGACCGGCGGATCGCACGGCGCGAGCAGCGGCACCGGCTCGACCAGCTCGACCACCACCGCTGGCTCCACATCCGGAAGCTCGACGACGACCACGACGAACGGTGGCACCGGGAGCACGGGCCTCACCCTCGGCCAGAGCATCGACGCGCTCGTGGGCGTGAACGGCTTCATCGACGACCCGCAGGACAAGTTGCAGATCTTCGGAACGGTTCGCGAGTACCACAACTGGAGCGTCAACGACGGCAACGGCGACGCGAGCTATGCCGGCTATCCCAACAACCAGCTCCAGTTCTCGCTCTGGGGCGGCTTCTGGGACTTCGACGCCTACTACACCCAGCTCGCACAGGCCGGCGTCACCGCGTGGCCCGCAGTTCAAGGCGGCGTGAGCTACCTGAACGACAGCGCCATCCCGCCCGTGGCCAGCGGCGCGGATCCCACGCAGCCTGCGTCGTACGTGGCCAGCGCCGACTTCCTCTGGCAGTACGCCGCGCGCTACGGCCAGACGCAGGTGAGCGACAGCCTTCTCAAGCTCGCCAGCGGCCAGACGCGCTCCAGCGGCCTGGGCGTGCTGCGCTACATCGAGAACGGCAACGAGCCGGATAACAACTGGACCCACGCCGACGGCTCGCCGCTCTTCAGCGCCGTCGACTTCGCCGCCAAGTCGAGCGCTGACTACGACGGCGACCAGGGCCGCCTGGGCACAACCGTGGGCATCAAGAACGCCGACCCGAACATGAAGATGGTGCTCGCCGGCCTGGCCATGGCGGGCAGCTCGGACCCGGTGACGAACGCCATCACCTACCTCGAGGGCATCCGCACCTGGGCGCAGACCAACCGGGGCGGCAGCTTTCCCGCAGATGTGATCAATATTCATTACTACTGCTTTGGTCCGGATGGCTATGGAGTACCAAACCCGCGCCCCGGCAAGAGCCCGGAGGACTGCGGGCTGACGGCGCTGTTGCAGCAGATGGTGACGTACCGAAACACGAACTTGCCGGACAAGGAGCTCTGGCTCACCGAGTTCGGCTACGACACCGACCCAGGCTCCAACTTGCGCGCACCGGCCATCGGCGGCAACTCGGGCGAGATCGTCCAGGCCCAGTGGCTGACTCGGAGCATCCTGGCCATCGCCGAGTCGGGGATCGATCGCGCCACCGTCTTCGTCTCCCGCGACGGCTGCACCGGCTCGAGCTGCGCCAACGCGTCGATCCAGTTCACCACCAGCGGCGTGACCACCGACATGAACAGCGGCTTCACGCCCAAGCCGTCGTGGTTCTACTTGAGCGCGTTCCGCCACGCGCTCGCAGGCCTGCGCTTCGCGGGTACGCGTCCGACGGGCCGCAGCGACGTGCGCGTGGACGCCTTCGCCGATGCGAGCGGCCACGGCGCGTATGTGGTCTGGGTGCCCTCGAGCACCGCGGCCACGGCAAGCGGCTTCTCGCTCGCGGTCCCCGGCGCGACGAGCGCGACGCAGGTGCAGCTCGTCAACCAGAGCGCCACCGGCAGCTCGACCACGCTGACGATTTCGTCCGGCAGCGTGAGCGTGGACGTGAGCGAGACGCCGATCATCGTCCAGGTCGATCAGGTTCGCTGATCACTCGCGAGCTGCAGCGCCGAGATCCGGTGCCGCAGCTTCTCCGCTTCCTCGTGACGGTTGGCGGCCTTCAAGAGCTCCACCTTCTCGGCCAGGATGCGCGCCAGCACCTCCGCGCGCTCCTTCGAGCCGAGCAGCTTGGCGGCCGTACGCGCGTCCACGCTCTCGAGCAGCCCGAGGTCGATGCCGAGCAACTGTGGAATCGCGTCGTCCACTTCGCGCAGCGCGCGATCGAGCTCGCCCTCCTGGCGCAGCCCGGCCAGCCGCGCGAGGAAGCTCCCGAGCCGCTCGATCATCCGCTGCACGTAGTCGCGGTCTGTCATCCGTGGATGCAGCCTGTCACACCCGTCCCGCCGACAGCAGCTGGCTAGCGACCCGCTGCACGACGCCGGACGCGCGGCGATACGCCCCTGAGCCGGGCGAGCACGGCCTGCGTGGCTTCTTCGACCGTGGCTTCGATGTCGATGGCTCCCGGCTGCACGTGCACCTGCACCGCGATGCCAATCACCACGCCCACGAGCAGCGCAGCCAGCGCGTCGACCGACACGTCGCCGAACGCGCCCTGGCGCTGACCGGAGCGCAAGAGCCGCGCGGTCTGCTCGCGATAGCGCGCGTAGAGCGCGGCGTTCACCTTTCGCGCGCGCGGGTCCTGCGCGAGGCGGCTCCAAAACGAGAAGAGGATGCGCGCGGCGTCGAGGTTCTCCACGAAGCCGCGCACGTTGGCGCGCAGCACGGCGCGGACCTTCTCCTCCGGCTGGAGGCTCGCGCTCGCTTCCGCGTGCGTGCCCGCGTCGATCTCGTCGATGGCGCTCTGCAAGACCGCATCGACGATCTCGTCCTTGTTCTTGAAGTGGTAGGTGATCACGCCGCGCGTGAACGCCAGCCGCTCCTCGAGCGCAGCGAAGGTGAGCGCGTCGAGGCCGTCCTCGGCCACGAGCTGCCGCGCCGCTCTCAGGATCTGGCCCCGGCGAAAATCGCGGACGGTCTCAGGCACGCAGCTCCTCGACAGTCGCCTCGCTCGCCGGCGACCGGTGCTTCGGCACCCAGGTCTCCGGGTGCTCGGCGGGAAAGATTCGCAGATTCTGGCCCTGCGCGCGCAACAGGTCGCGCACGCGGCAGCGCAGGATCTGCTGCGCCGCCACGAACCCGGAGATGGTCGCGCCCATGACGCCGTGGCTCAGCGTGCTCGCGCCCACCATCGAGAGCCCGTCGAGCTCGGTCTTCACCGGGTACGAGAGCGGCCCGACTTGGAGTCGGCCCTTCTCGATGCCGTAGAGGTTTCCGCGCGTGGCCATGCAGTAGTGCGAGTTGGTGAGCGGCGTCGCCAGGTCCGCGAAGACCACGCGCGACTTGATGCCGGGGACGAAACGCTCCGCGCCGTCGAGCATCTTCTCGAGCAGCACCTTCTTCATCTCTGCGTAGTCCGCGGGCCGCGCGCCGAAGCTGGTGTGCGCCCACTTCTGGAAGGCGTCGTAGCCCACGAAGGCGAACGACTCCATCGTGTGGTGGCCCTTCTGGTGCTTCGATGGATCCTTCAGCGTGGTGACGGTGAGGAACTGGCCCGGCGGCGGACCGTCCTCGAGCCCAGACGCCGTGAGTCCCTGCTTGTAGATGCCCTCCACGTCGGTGTCCCGGTAGTACCAGACGTTGCCCGAGTCGAGGCCCGCGGCGCGCACGTCCATGTCCACGGCCATGAAGAGGCTGAGGCAGCTCACCGAGTAGCGCGTGCGATCGAGTCGGAAGCGCAGCACGCGGCTCAGGTGCTCACGGCCAACGAGGCGACCAAACGTGATCTCCGGATCGGCGTTGCTGATGACGTGCTTGGCGCGAATCTCCGTTCCGTCGGCGAGGCGCACGCCGATGGCGCGGCGATTCTCGACGAGGATCTTCTCCACGCGCGTGTTGAGGCGCAGCTCGCCGCCGGCCCGCTTGAGCGCGCGGTGGAAGGCGCGCGGCAAGACGAACGCGCCGCCCTTCGGGTAGTAGCCGCCCTTGAAGTAGTGCGCGGTCACCGACGCGTGCACGGCAGCGGGCGCCATCGACGGCGGCAAACCGTGATCGCCCGACTGCGCCGCGAAGATGGCGCGCACCCTGGGATCGCTCACGTGGTGCTCGATGAGCGCGCGGGCGCTGCGCAGGCCCCAGCGCGCGACGGTGGGCGACTGGAAGGGCAAGCGAACGATGTCGCCGAGCCCGTGCAGATCAAAGAGCTGGCCCAGCTCCGCGCCCATCTTCTCCACGTCGCGCAGGTAGCCGTCGATGCCGGCGCTCTCGTGCGGAAAGCGCGACTTGAGCCGCTCCGCGAAGGCCGCGCGGCTGTTGGGGATGTCGAAGCGATCGTTGCCGATGAGGATGTGGTCGTAGCCGTCGGGGTTGAGCTCGCAGAAGGCGAGGTCGTTGGCCACGCCGAGGCCCTCGTAGAAGGCGCGCGCGCGGCCGCCCGGCTCCAGCTCGCCGAGGTAATGCACGCCGGGGCTGAACCTGTAGCCCTCGAGCGTGAACGAGTGGCACCAGCCGCCGGGCACCTCGTGCTGCTCGAGGACGACCACCTTCTGGCCGGCCTGCGCCAGGCAGAGCGCAGCGGCGAGTCCGCCAGCTCCCGAGCCAATGACCACCGCGTCGACGTCTGCCATGTGCGCGCCCCCCCTGAGATGGACGCACTTATAACGCACGTTCTAATTTTAAAACAACTGTCTCAATTGCGACGGAGCGAGCAGGCCGCTCCAGCTCGGCATTCCATGCGGCCACGATTCGCTTTCCCAGCGTCTCGGCCCTGCCGGCGATCGTCTCGCGCATCCGCCGCGCCTTCGATCTCGACGCGGACGTCGCCGCGATCTGCGCGCACCTCTCGCGCGACGCGGTCCTCGATCCGCTCCTCGCGGCGCGCCCTGGCCTGCGCGCGCCCGGCGGCTGGGACGGCTTCGAGGTCGGCGTTCGCGCCATCCTCGGCCAGCAGATCACGCTCGAGGCGGGTCGAAAGCTCGCGGTGCAGCTCGTGGAGGTGTGCACACCCGCGGCGTCCATGCAGACCACGGCCGACGTCGGCCTGACCCATGCCTTCCCGCTGCCGGCACAGGTGGCCGCCGCCGATCTCCGAAGCATGAAGATGCCGAACGCGCGCAAGGAGGCGCTGGTGGCGTGGGCGAAGGCGGCGCTCGCCAATCCCCGGCTCTTCGAGCCGCTCGACTCGATCGAGGCGACGGTGGCGCAGCTCCGCGCCATCCGTGGCATCGGCGATTGGACCGCGCACTACATCGCCCTGCGCTCGGTGCGCGAGCCCGATGCGTTCCCGGCGAGCGACGTGGCACTCTTGCGCAGCGTCGCGAAGCGGTCCGCGCCGCTCGATGCGACGCAGTTGCTGGCGCGCGCCGAGCGCTGGCGTCCCTGGCGCGCGTACGCGGCGCAGCACCTGTGGGCCGCGGATGCTCGAGGAGACGACGGATGAACGACAGGCTCCGGCTCTTCGTCGACCACCTCGACACCCCCATCGGCCGCTTCGCGATCGTCGCGGACGCCGAGGGTTGCCTGCGGGCCGCAGGCTTCACCGATCGTCACGCGCGCATGGAGTTGGAGCTCAAGCGCTCGACCGCGAACGCGGACTTCGAGCTCGAAGAGGCCGTGAACCCGGGCGGCCTCACCGAAGCGATGGCGCGCTACTTCGCGGGTGAGCTCGCCGCCATCGAGGCGCTGCCCACCGCGGCCGAAGGGACCGAGTTCCAGAAGGCCGTGTGGCGCGCGCTCCGCGAGATCCCCTGCGGCGAGACGCGCAGCTATGGCGACCTCGCGCGCAGAATCGGCCGGCCCAACGCCGTGCGCGCCGTGGGCCTGGCCAACGGCAGCAACCCGATCGCCGTCATCGTTCCCTGCCACCGCGTCATCGGCTCCGACGGCTCGCTGACCGGCTACGGTGGCGGCGTGGAGCGCAAGGCGTGGTTGCTCGCGCACGAGCGCGGCACGCGACAGCTCGCGCTCGGCTTCGCGCAGACGCGTTCACGCTGAGATGCGATTCGGCTGCACGCAAGAGTGCGCCCAGAGGGATTCGAACCCCCGACCCACGGCTTCGAAGGCCGTTGCTCTATCCAGCTGAGCTATAGGCGCGGAAAAAACGCCCGCGAGCCGGAACCGACTCGCGGGCGGTGATGCAACTGGGGTGAGTAATGGGGCTCGAACCCACGACCTGAGGAGTCACAGTCCTCCGCTCTAACCAGCTGAGCTATACTCACCACACTTCAGCTTCCTACTTCTTACTACTTACTACTCCTGACTTACTGCTTCGCGCCAGGCGGGAGTCGAACCCACGACCAACGGCTTAGAAGGCCGTTGCTCTATCCAACTGAGCTACTGGCGCACAAATCCGCCAGCGGAAAAGTGGTCGGGGCGAGAGGATTCGAACCTCCGACCCCCTGCGCCCAAGGCAGGTGCGCTACCAGGCTGCGCTACGCCCCGTTCCGCTCCTCCATCTCGCCCGAATCACCGCGGCCTTTTACCGGGCCGCCCGCGCCTTCGCAAGTGTGAGCAGCGTTCAGGGTCGAGCAAGCTCGCGCAGGTGCGGGGCCATCTGGGCCAGGGCCCTGGACCGGTGCGAGCGCGCGTTCTTCTCGGCGGCGGTGAGCTGGGCGAAGCTGCGGCCGTCGTCGCCGATGAAGACCGGGTCGTAGCCGAAGCCGCCCTGCCCCACGAAGGCGCGACCGATGGTGCCGTCGCAGCGGCCCTCGACCTCGACGATCGGTCCGCCCGGCAACGCCAGGCAAAGCGCGCAGGTGTAGTGGGCGTCGCGCTGTCCGTCGGGGACACCGTCCAATCGCGCCACGAGCGCGCGGGTGCGGTCCTCGTCGCTGCCCTCGACCCAGCGTGCGGAGTGCACGCCCGGCTCGCCGCCGAGCGCGTCGACGGAGATTCCGGAGTCATCGGCCAGCGTCGGCTGCCCGGTGAATGTCGCGAGCGCCACGGCCTTGAGCCGCGCGTTGTCGGCGAACGTCTTGCCGTCCTCGACGACGTCCGGCGCGCCCGGGAACGCATCGCGACCCACGACCTCGAGCGCGAGCCCGAGCTGCGACATCAGCTCACGCAGCTCGCGCAGCTTGTGGGCGCTCGTGGTGGCGACGACCAACTTCATCCGCTAGCGGCCCAGCGCCTGCTTCTGCTTCTCCACCAGCCCGCCGATCCCGTGCAGCGCGAGATCGAGCATCTGGTCGAGCTTGGCGCGCGCGAACGGCTTGCCCTCGGCGGTGCCCTGAACTTCCACGAGCTCGATGCCGCTCGGCGTGGCGATCCCGGCGACGTTGAGATCCACCTCGGCCTTGCTGTCCTCCTCGTAGTCGAGGTCGAGGCGCAGCTCGCCGTTCACGAAGCCCACGCTCACCGCGGCCACGTAGTTGAGGTTCGGCATGCGCTTGATCGTGCCGGCCTTGTGCAGCTTCTGCAGCGCGAGCCCGAGGGCCACGCACGCGCCGGTGATGCTCGCGGTGCGGGTGCCGCCGTCGGCCTGGATGACGTCGCAGTCGAGCTGGATGGTGCGCGGGCCGAGCTCCTTGAGCTCGATGGCTGCGCGCATGGCCCGGCCGATGAGCCGCTGGATCTCCATCGTCCGGCCGCCCTGCTTGCCCTTGGCGGCCTCGCGCGCGGTGCGGGTGTGCGTGCTGCGCGGGAGCATGCCGTACTCGGCCGTGACCCAGCCGCCGCCGCTGCCGAGCACGTGCGGCGGAACCTTCTCCTCCACGCTCGCGGTGCAGAGCACCTTGGTCTCGCCAAACTCGACGAGGACGCTGCCCTCAGCGTGCTTGGTGAAGCCGGCGTTCAGCGTGATGGGGCGCAGGTCGCGCGGGCTGCGATCGTTCGCTCGCATGCAAGCCTCGAATCGGAAGGGACGCGACTTGTATCGGCGCGGCCCAGACCCGTCAACGGCGCTTGCCCACGCCCTCGGCAGCGATGGCCACCCATGGCACGCGGCCGGCCACCGCGAACTGCGCGCGCGCATCGCTGAGCAGCGCGTCCACCTTCGACGCCTCGCCGTGCGTGCCAGCGAGCGCGCGCGCGAGCATCAGCTCCGTCAGCCCGAGGTCGAAGTGGTCCGAGGGCAGATTCAACGTCTTCTGCTGCAGCGGCAGGCTCGCCTGGAGCGGCGCGAGCGCCTTCTGGGCCTCGCCGCGCTCGAGCTCGGCCGCGGCCACCAGCGCAGCCGTGCGCATGCGGCCGGGATCGGCGGCGTCCGCGCCCTCGTGGCACCTGGACGCCGCGTCCGCATCCGCGCCGAGGAGGTCGAACCGGCGCTCCTCGAGATCCAGCTCGGCCAGCCGCTCCTCGAGCTCGCACACGCCGGGATGCTTGGGCCCGAGCTTTTGCTGGAGCACGGGCAGCACCTCGCCGAAGTCGCGGCGCGCCTCGGTGAGCTTGCCCAGGTTCTGCTCGGCCTCGGCCACGTTCCCCAGCGCGAACTTGGTGAGCAGCGACTTCTCCCCGAGCGCACGCAGGATCTCCAAGGCGTGCTTCGCGTCCACCAGCGCCTGCTCCGGGTGGCCCTCGCGCGCCTCGTCGTCAGCGAGGTCGAGGTAGGCAACGCCGGTGTCGGGGTGGCGCGGGCCGAGCGTGCGCTCGCGGTGCTGAACCGCGAGCCTCGCGTTCTCGGCGGCGCACGGGAGATTCAGGCGCGCACAGCTCGTTCCCAGCAGGTTGTAGAACCGGCCGAGCATGGGGTCGTCGGGCGGCAGCTCTCGCTGGGCCATGGCCAGGGTCTCGCGGCCGGTGCGAAGGAACTCGTCATTGCGACGCTGGTGCGCGAGCAAGTCGATATCGGACTGAGCGAGCGGAAGTCGCAGGGACATGGGGTTGCCCTGGCGCTCCACGGCGGCGCGCACCAGCGGGCGGAAGCGCTCGGCGTCTTCCCAGCGCTCGAAGTTGCCGTACACCGCGAGGAGCTGCACCGCCGCCTGGGCGAAGACCTCGTCGTCGCGCGACGCCTCCGCCGCCCACATCGCCGATTGCAGCGTCGCCGCCGCTTCGAGCCCCGCGTTGCTCTGCACGCGTCCGAGCTGCAGCGCCGCCTCGGCGATGAGCGGCCGGTAGCCGATCTTCTGTGCCTCGGTGAGCGCCGTCTGCGCCACGGGCATCGCCTTCGGATCCTGGCCGGTGTCGTAGAGCGCCTTGGCCCGGCTGAGCTCGCCGCGCACCGCCTCCACCTGCGCACGCACCGCTGCGTCCGGCGGCGGCACGGTGGCCCGCAGCGCGGCGATGTCGGCGCAGGGCTCGAGCTCCGAGAGCTTCGCGCTCGCCTCGACCGCGTGGTTCATGGTCGGCGTGTCCGCGTGCGCGAGGATCTGCGTGACGCTCTTCAGCTCGCGCAGCCGCTGATCGAGGCAGGTCATGCGCAGGCCCATCACCTCTTCGCTCTGCTCGCCCCGAATCCGCGTGGCCGTGCAGGCGTCGGTGCGCATCGCCACCCAGGCGCCGCTGTAGCGATCGAGGCGCTCGCGCACGCGGCCGAAGGTGTCCTTGGCGGCGGGCGAGCCGGTGGCGTCGAACGCCGCCTCCACGCTCGAGGCCGTCGCCGAATCCCAGACACCGGCGAGGTTCGCCTCTGCGCCCGAGCACAAGCGGCTCTGCCGCGAGCTAAGCACGCCCACCGCGGCCAGCGCCGCGCCGATCGCCAGCCCGCCGCCGACGACCGACATCCACCGCCGCCGCGCAATCGCGGGATCGCGCTCCAGCTCGGCGAGCAGCGCGTCCATCGACGGAAAGCGCGCCTCGGGCTTCTCGGCCACCGCGCGCAGGCAGATCCTTCGCAGCCAGGTGGGCACGTGCGAGCCCGCCGGCGGCTCGCCGACCTTCCAGCGCTCGGCCTCGGTGCGCTCGCGGTACGGCTTCTTGAAGGGCCGCTCGCCGTAGAGCGCCTCGTAGAGCGCCACGCCGAACGCGAACTGATCCACGCGCGCGTCGGCCGCGAGCCCCTCCCACTGCTCGGGCGCCATGTACGCCGGCGTGCCCACCACCTGGCCCACCTGCGTGAGGTGCTGCTCCAGCGCGGTCTCATAGGGCGCGGGCGCCGTCGACGGCGGAGGTAGCGTCTCCATCATCGGCCGCGCCAGCCGCGCCAGACCGAAGTCGAGCACGCGCACGCGGCCGTCGCTGCCCACCTGCACGTTGTCCGGCTTGAAGTCGCGGTGCACCAGGCCTGCGGCGTGCGCAGCGGCGAGACCGGCGCCTGCCGCGCGATACACGTCGAGGATTTCACGCTGTGTGTGGGTGCCCGCGGCCTTCCAGTTGCGCAGCGTCTGGCCTTCGACCAGCTCCATGGCCACGAAGACGCGATCGCCGCCCAGCGTGCCCACGTCGTGCACCGCGGTGACGTTGGGATGGCTGAGCTTCGCCAGTGCTTGGGCCTCACGCAGAAGCCAGGCCTGCTCCGCGCCCTTCGCGCTGCCGTCGCGCGTCTGCAGGAGCTTGATGGCGACCTTGCGATCCAGCTCCGGATCGTAGGCGGCGTAGACCACGCCCATCGCGCCCTTGCCGAGCACGTCGAGCACGATGTAGCGGCCGATGCTCGCGCCGCGGTCGAGCACCACCGCACCTTCGTGATCGGCCTTGCCGTGGATGCCCGTGGCCGATTGACCTTCGGCGTTCGCGGCGAGCCGCATCACCTCGGCCGCACAGCTCACGCACGAGCTCACGTGCTCGCGCGCCTCGGCGTTGGTGTTTGGCCCCTGCGTGCCCTCTGCGAGGGCCTTCAGCTCTTCCGGTCGCGGGTGATCCACGCGTGCCCCTCCGGGATGAGCAACCGGCCCAGTGTAGCCAAAGCCACACCCCCGAAATGCGAGCGAGTGAGCGTGCGCCGGCAAGCCCTGGGCTTGCTATGAAGGGGCCATGGGGACTGACTTCGACTACGACTTCGCTGTGGTGGGCTCCGGCTTCGGCGGCAGCGTCTCGGCGCTGCGGCTCGCGGAGAAGGGCTACTCGGTGGCGGTGCTCGAGCGCGGCAAGCGCTTCGGACCGAACGACTTCGCCAAGACCAACTGGGACCTGCGCAAGTACCTCTGGCTGCCCGCGCTGAAGATGTTCGGCATCCAGAACATGGCGCTCTTCAAGAACGTGCTCGTGCTCTCCGGCACCGGTGTGGGCGGCGGCTCGCTGGTGTACGCGAACACGCTGCTCGAGCCGACGGACGCGTTCTTCAACTCGCCGCAGTGGAGCGACCTCGCCGATTGGCGCAAGGAGCTCGCGCCCCACTACGCGACGGCGAAGCGTATGCTGGGCGTGACGCGCAACCCGCACCTCACCAACGTGGACCAGAAGCTCCGCGAGGTGGCGCAGGAGATGGGCAAGGGCGAGAGCTTCCACCCCGTGGACGTCGCGGTCTTCTTTGGCAAGGAAGGCGAAGCGGGCAAGACCGTGAACGACCCGTTCTTCGGCGGCGCCGGCCCTGCGCGCGCGGGCTGCGTGCAGTGCGGCGGCTGCATGGTGGGCTGCCGCTACAACGCCAAGAACACGCTCGACAAGAACTACCTCTTCTTCGCCGAGAAGCTGGGCGCGCAGATCATCCCCGAGACGAACGTCGTCGATCTCAAGCCCATCCCCGGCGGCGGCTTCGAGGTGCACACCGAGAAGTCGACCTCGTGGTTCGGTGAGAAGAAGGTCATCCGCGCGCGCAACGTGGTGCTCTCCGCCGGCGTGCTGGGCACGGTGAACCTGCTCCTCAAGTGCAAGACCTCGGGCTCGCTGCCGGAGCTCTCGGACCAGCTCGGCCACGAGGTGCGCACCAACTCCGAGGCGCTCGTCGGGCTCACCACGCGCGACAAGAAGCAAGACTTCTCGCAGGGCATCGCCATCACCTCGGGCTTCTTCCCCGAGCCGAACACGCACGTGGAGCCGGTGCGCTACCCGAGCGGCAGCTCCTTCATGCGCACGCTCGCCGCGCCCATGGCCGACGCCGGGAACTGGTTCACCCGGCCCATGAAGATGCTGGCCGCGACGGTGTTCCACCCCATCGACAGCTTGCGCCTGCTCTTCAACGGCCGCTGGGCGGAGAGCACCATCATCCTGCTCGTGATGCAGGACATCGATAACAAGATGCGCTTCAAGCTCGGGCGCAACCTCTTCACCCTCTTCCGTAAGCGCATGACCACCGACACCTCCGGCAGCCTCAAGGTGCCCAGCTACATCGCCGCCGGACACGTGGTCGCGCGCGCGCTCGCGCAGAAGGTGGACGCCATTCCGCAGAGCGCGGTCAACGAGGTGATGCTGCAGATCCCCACGACGGCGCACATCCTCGGCGGCTGCGGCATCGGCAAGGACCCGAGCCACGGGGTCATCGACACCAACCACCAGGTATTCAACTACCCGGGCCTCTACGTGTGCGACGGCTCCGTCATCCCCGCGAACCTGGGTGTGAACCCCAGCCTCACCATCACCGCCATGAGCGAGCGCGCCATGAGCAAGGTGCCGGTGAAGGACACCCTGCGCGATCTGCCGCCGCAAGCGCGGCCGGCGAACGTCTCGGCGCCGTCGCAACCGGCGGCGGGCTGACACCCCGCTCCGCTGTCCCGAAAATCGTGCGCGCCTGACGCGACGGGCGCGCGTGCTTGTCGCCGCGCCACGTCGTGCACGGGCGCCCGCTGAGCGAGCGGCGCGCTCCTTGCTCCACGTCTGCCTGGGCTCGGCGGGGTGCGCGGCGGCGGCGCGCGAACATGGACGGATCGAGTGCAGAGGCAAGTGCGTTCTGCAGCAGCTGCGGCGGCCCGCACCCCGATGGTTCGTGCCAGGCACCAACGGTGGAGTCGCCGATGGTTCGGCCGCCGACGCAGATGCGCGACCCGCTCCTCGGCGTGAAGGTGGGCAACTTCCACCTCACCCGGAAGCTCGGCGAAGGCGGGATGGGCTCGGTGTACCTCGGCGAGCATCCGCACATCGGCTCGCACGTGGCGGTGAAGTTCCTCCACCCCGCGCTGGCGATGGATCCCGCAGTGGTGCGGCGGTTCTACTCGGAGGCGCGCGCGTCGAACATCGCCGCGCACGAGCACATCGTTCGCGTGCTCGACCTCGGGTGCCTGGAGGGCCACGGCTACTACCTGATGATGGAGTACATCCCCGCGCCGACGTTGAAAGAGCGCATGCGCGGGCCGATGCCGCTGGGCTTCTCCGAACAGGTGCTCTCCCAGCTCTGCGCCGCGCTCGCCGACGCGCACGCGCGCGGGGTGGTGCACCGCGACCTCAAGCCCGAAAACATCCTCGTGCTCGATCGCGACGGCGCGCCGTTCGTGAAGATCACCGACTTCGGCATCGCCAAGCTCCGCGCCGACGCCGCGACCCTCGGCGGCACCATGGTCGGCGACGTGATGGGCACGCCCGAGTACATGGCGCCCGAGCAGTGCGAAGGCCAGCCCACCGACGCGCGCGCCGACGGCTATGCGCTGGGCATCATCGCCTACGAGCTCGTCACCGGCCGGACGCCGTTCCAGGGCAGCACCGGGCAGCTCCTGGTGGCGCACCTGCGACACGCGCCGCAGCCGCCGCGCGAGCTGCGGCCCGACTTGCCCGCGGCGTGGAACGACGCCATCCTCCGCGCGCTGTCGAAGAGAGCCGACGAGCGCTTCCCCACCGTGGCCGCTTTCCGCGCGGCGCTGCGCGCTCCAGGCCGGCCCGTGACGCAGGCGCGTCCGCCCGTGGAGGTGAAGGTCGAGTTCGCGCCAGGGACGCCGCGCTTCGTCTTGCGCGCGCTGGATCTCAGCCGCGGCGGCGCGCTGGTGTGCTTCGCGGGAAAGCCGCCGCCGCTGCTCTCGCGGGTGCGCGTGGCCGTGGGCGACGTGGACCTCGAGGCCGACGTCGTTCGCCACGTGAGCGACGCCGACGCCCGCGCCTGGGGCAAGGAGCCGGGCTTCGCGGTGCAGTTCCGGAGCGCACCAGCCACGCTCGGCGCCGCCATCGACAAGCTCCAGCAACAGCCGCCGCCGACCGCGCGGCCGCCGACGCCGCTGCCGCCCACCGCGCTCGCCGTGGACGAGCGCGCCATGTTGCACCGCTTCAGCACCCGCGATCCGCGCGATCACTACGGCGCCCTCGGCCTGGCCACGGACGCGCGCTACGACGAGATCATCTCCGCGGGAAAGCGCACGGTGGCTGCGCTCCAAACGCTCGAGCAGCGGCAGCTCTCGCCCATCGACGCCACGCAGGTGCAGGCCGCGCTCGCCCGCGTGGCCTCGGCGATCGCCGTGTTGGGCTCGCCGAGCGAGCGGCTTCGGTTCGACGCGGTGCTGGGCAACTTTCGCGGCGTGGTGCGCGTGCTCGAGGGCGGCATCTCGCGCGACGTCGTGGCCCGCGAGCACGCGGAGTTCCTGCGCCGCCACGTCGACGTCGCTGCTCGCGTGGGTGTGCACCTCGCTCGCATCAAGATCGCCCGCGCGCGCGACAACCTTCCCGCGGCGATGCGCGAGCTCGAGGCCGCGCTCACAGCCGCGCCGCTGGACCTCACGCTGCACGCGCTTCGGGGCGAGCTCGGGCTGCATTGAGTTGAGGCCCGTGGGACACTCGGGGCGATGCGCGCCTCGTCGCTCACGATCCTTCTCGGACCGGCGCTGTACGCCGCGCTCGCGCTCGCACTCGTGGGGCGCCTGCCCGCGCTGGAGGACGCGATGGGGCTCGTGCTCGCGTGCGCGCTCTTCTCGGCTGCGGCGATCGGCGCCATGGCCGTCGGTGCGCGGGCCAAGCTGGAGATGAACGCCGCAGCGCTCGTGGGGCTCGGGGCGGTGGTGGGTGCGCTGTTGGCCACGAACAGCGCGCTGCACGCGTCGCTGGTGCTGGTGGCCGCGCTCGGGCTCGGCGCAGCGTTCGCGGCGTGGGTGGAGCCCAGGCTCTCGGACCTGTCGGTGGTGGTGACGGCCGCGGTGTGCCTGGCGCTCTTCGATTTCTGGAGCGTGAAGTTCGGGCCTGCGCACCACGCCGCGACGGGCGGCTTTCTGCAGCGGCTGCTGCTCGACGTGCCCGCGCCCGACGGCTGGACGCGCTTTCTGGGCATCTCGGATCTGCTGGTGATCGCGCTGCTCGCGGAGCTGGGCGCGCGTCGTGGGATCGGGCGCGCGCGCGTGTTCGGCGCGGGATTGCTCGCGCTGTGGGCGTCGCTCGCGCAGGCCTACGTCACGCGCGGAGCGGCGCCGGCGCTGCCGTGGATCGGCGCGCTCTTCGCGCTCGCGGCGTGGAAGCTCGTGCGCCCGGGACGCGACGGCTGGCTGCGCACGGCTCGCTGGAGCGGGATCACCGTCGCGGTGCTCGCTGTGGCGACGGTGGTCGTGCGGCTGCGCGCCTGAGGGCTACTGCGCGAGCTCCATCTGCTGCTGCTGCGCCTGGTCCACGGCGGCCGTGAACTTCACGAACTCCGGGTACGCCTTCGGGAAGACGCGGCCCTGGTTGAGCGTCGACACCTCGTCGAGCACGAGCGTGTTCTGCTCCACGCGCGCGGCGCGCTTGTACGCCCCGAACGGCGTCTGGATGTTCGCGGGATCGCCGAGCACCGTGGCCTTGAAGCCGGTCGGCAGATCAATCCGCACCTCGCTCTGCGAGCTCTCGTTGCCGCCGATCAACAGCGGCGTCGTCCGCTGCGCCAGCGCGATGAAGCGCTGCCCCAGCGAGAGCGGGAAGATCGGCGTGGCCAGCACCAGCTTGCCCGTCTCCGCGCGCGCGAAGTGCGGCGAGGTGAACTTGTAGTTGAGCGTGAGCGGCGCACCGCAGGCCTGCTGCGTGTCGACGGTGAGCGTCTCCAGCGCCGCGCCCCGGAAGCTCCTCGAGAGCGCGACTTCAACAGCCTGCTTGCGCTGCAGCTCGTCGAAGCGCTCCAGCGCCTGGCGCAGGTACGCCGCCTCGTAGCCGGCGTACACCTCCGACCCCTCGCCGACGACGTTGCCCTGCGCATCCAGCGTGAGGTGCAGCTTCACCTGCTTGGGCGCGTCGGGCGGTGCGGGCGGCGTCTTCACCAACTGCAGCACCTCGCCGGGCTCGGGCAGGATCACCGCCTCGCGGTCGCCGGCGACCTGGTCGGGCAGCGTGCCGAACGGCCCATAGCGCACGCTGGGATCGAGCCAGAGCGAGGGCTGGTCGGGCAGGTCCACCTTGAGCACCGGGTACGTGTAGAGGTCGGTGTTGGGGAACAGGTACGTCGAGGGATCCGCGGCGAGCGGCCGCACCAGCGCGATCCGCGACGAGATGCCGAGCGCCTTGAGCGCGCCCTTGAGCAGCCAGAGCCGGCTCCCGCGCTCGCGCGCCAAGGTGAGCGCCGCGCGATCGTTGATGTCGTTGGCCTCGCCCTTGATCTTGTCGCTCACCGCCGTGAACAGCGCGCGCACCGCTTCGATGCCCACCGCGTCCTTCGCGGCCGCGTGCGCGAACTGCGCCACCTCGAGCGTGGGCGCGTCGCGGCCGACGATGCTGTCGGCGAAGGGCCAGAGCGCATCGATCGCGGACGCGCCGGTGCCGGCCTGCATGAACGGCAGGTACTCGTTGCCGCCCGGCGAGTTCGGCTCGGGGATGAAGAGCGGCACCTGGTGCGCCTCGTGGTGCACCACGAAGTGATCGCCTTCCTTCTTGGGCGTGGGCGCGTCCATGTTGTGCGCGTCGACCTGCACGCCGCCCTCGGCCGGCGCCTCCACGGTGTACGTGGAGAAGAAGAGCGGCGACTCCGCGATGCGGAAGTAGAACGGCACGCTCGACCAGCCCGGCTCCGCGGGCGAGCGCGGCGGTGTGGCGCCCAGGTACTCGATGTCCACGTAGTCGCCCACCTGCACGTCCGGAAGGCTCACGCCCTCCTTGTCGCCGAGCGCCTCGGGCTCGAGCACGCGACCATCCTTCTTGATGGTCGCGAGCCGCAAGATGACCGCGCCCTGCGGCAGGTGCTGCTCCGCGAGCTGGGGGATGCCGCGCTGATCGATCACCTGCGCGATGGTGTGGATGCGCTCGAGCTGCGTGCCGTCGGGCAGCACCTTCACGCCCGCGAGGTCGAGCACGTACGCGCTCGCCGCGCTCGCGAGGCCCTCGGGCTTGGGCGCCTTCTCGAAGTCGGCGATGACCTGCTTCGAATCCACCGCGAAGTTGTCGAGCAGGTCGTGCCCTTCAGCGAGCGCGAGCTGGCGACGCAGCATCAAGTCCGCGCCGTCGAGCGCGAGCGCCGCGCGTTTCTGGTCCAGCGCGCCCGTGGCGTTGCCCTGGAGCGTGAGAATGTCCGCGAGCTGCTTGTGCAGGTCGGCGTTGCGCGGCCAGATCGGGAACTGCTCGCGGATCACCTTCTCCGCTTCGGGATAGCGCCGCGCGGACACGTACACCTGCGCCAGCTCCGATGCCGTCCGCCAGCTCGCGGGCGCGCGCTCGGCGCGCTGCAGCTCCACCTTCTCCGCCATCGCCAGATCGCCGCGGGCGCGCGCGAGCTCAGCTTGCCGCTCCAGCCCGTCGGGACACGCCACCAGCTCCTTGATGAGCGCGTCGGACTCGGCCACGGCCTCGCGGCGGCGCGCGAGGTCATAGCGGAGCTCCACGCCATCGCAGTAGCCCGGGAAGCGCTCGATGGAACGCTTCGCCTCCTGGTCCGCGAGCGCGTCGAGGCCGCGGGCGAGCGCGAGCCGGCCGAGGTTCAGCGAGACCATCGCCGAGCGCGGCGCGGCGGCGTCGGCCTTCGACATCGCCACCTTCGCGTCGTCGAACTGCTCCGCGTCGCGAGCCTGGCCTGCGCGCAGCAGCCACGCGGCGGCGTCGGTGCCGTCCTGCTGCGTGGCGGCCTCGAGGTCGCGACCGGCGCGTCCCTTGGCGGTTCGATCGGGCAGGCTGTGGTCGCTGAGCGTGGCTTGCGCCCGCAGCTCCAGCATCGGCGCGGTCGCGGGGTACGGATCCACGCCGGCGAGCAGCGTCTTGCTGCCCTCGATGTCGCGCGTGAGCCCATCGCGCGCGGACAAGTAGGTGGCGGTGAGCTTGCCCACCTCGGGCGCGAGCTCGCCGAAGAGCTCGCGGGTGGTCACCGGCATCGGCTTGGTGCCGTCGTCCGCCACCACCGGCGCCGCGCCCGGCGGCGGTCCGCTCGCCGCGTGGAACTTGAAGTCCTCCGCGCCGCCGTCCGCGCGGAGCACGTATACCGAGACCTGTCCGCCGTCGGAGCGCGAGAGCTTGAGCATCAGCCGGTGCGCGCCCGGCGTGAGCGGCACCGACGCCGCGTGCTGCAGCCCCTCGAGGGACTCGGGCTGGCGGGTGATGAGCTTCTGCCCGTCGACCCAGAGCATGTGCGGCGCCGCGCCGACGGTCTCCACCACGTAGTCGCCGCCCTGCGCCGAGAAGTCGGACACGAAATAGAAGATGTCGCCGCGCTCGGGCTCGCCGGTGAGCCGCACGTCGCCCGTGGGATAGCGGATGGTGCGTGTGTGCACTTCGCCGACGGGCGTGGCGTACCTCTCGTCGAGCGCGTCCTTCTGCTCGGGCGGGAACACCTTCGCGAAGTCGAGGACGTGCAGCGCGCCCAGCGGCCCGGCCACTGCGTACTCGCCCACGGCGCCTGCCTCGGCGAAGCGCGCGGCCCAGCTCGCGTCGCCGCGGAGCTCCGCCGCCCGCGCGACCACCAACCGACACGAGAGCGCCACCGCCGGAGAGGCCTTGGTCTTCAAGATGCCCTGCGCGCCCTCGGCGAGCTGCGCGTCGAGCTGCGGCGACTGGCCCATGAGATCGAACATCACATGCGCGCCCACGCGCCCCAGCGGATCGTTCGCCCCCACCGTGGCCAGGCGGATGGCGAGCCTTCCGCGCGCGGCGAGGTCGAGGTCGCGCCGCGCCAGCTCTTGCTGGCCCGCGAGGCTGACCAGGTCGTCGGTGCTGTTGCCGAAGAGCTCGCGCGCCTGCGCGGCGTTGCCCTCGGCCAGGTAGCGATACCAACCCGCGAGCGCGCGCTCATGCGTGGTACCGCCGCCGGCCTTGACCGCCTCGAGGGCGTCGGCGACCGGGCCTTCGCCTGCGGTCTCGGTGGTGGTGCACGCAGCGATGACCAAAAGACACACGGCGAGCGCGCGATTGCGGGGCATGCGCGGGATGCTAGCCACGGTCCGCAGATGCGCCACGAGAATCGTATCGACCGGTTCTGGACCCAAACGTCAATGTTCTCGATCGCTTGGATCACATCGACTGAAATGTGATCATGCGAGCGTGGAAGCTCGCGGATCCTCCTGCGATTTTCCAAAGGTGGGGGTTTACAGACACGTAGCAATGTCCTACAGTGCGCGCCATTGATCACATTCCAATGTGAGCCGGGGGTGGGCGCGATGGCGAGCGACGGTCCGGAGAGCCTGCTCAAGAGCGCGCTGGAGAAGGTGGTCTTCTTCGAGTGTCGCATTGACCAGCTCGAGGCCGACCTCGCCGCCACTTCCGCCGAGCGCGACCGCCTCAAGGCCGAGCTCAGCCAGTTCGCTGCCCGCGAGCTCCACCTCAAGCAGGAGCTCACCGAGCTGCAGACGCGCTACCTGGGCGCGCGCCGCGAGCTCGAGGAAGAGCAGTCGCGCAACACCACGCTGCGCGCCGAGCGCGAGCGCTGGCTGACGACCATGGCCGAGGCCACGCGCATCCGCGAGGCCGGTGAAGGTCCGCAGGGCGAGATGGATCTCGCCGGCTTCATCGCCGAGCTGCGCGCGGAAGTCGAAGCGCTGCGCTCGGGGCAGAAGCTGGAGCGCGCGGTGCTTCCGGTCGCGCCGCCGCAGGACGCGGCGCAGCTCGCGGTGGGCATGGCGCAGGAGGGCCGCATCGGCTTCACCGAGCGCGATCGCAAGGAATTGGTGAGGACCGCGCGCTTTGAGACCCGCGCGGAAGAGACCGTGTTCGCGTTCTCGCTGCGCGAGCTCTCGTCGCCGCATGGCGATGGTCGCGCGCGCGCCGCCCAGCGCCTGGGTGCGCTCAAGTCGCGCGAGGCCGCCGCCGCGCTCGCCGCTGCACTGAACGCCGAGTCCGACGCGAGCGTGAAGCCCGCGCTCATCGAGGCCCTGGCCGCCACCGGCGGCGAAGAGGCGCTCCCGCTGCTCTCGCCGCACCTGCGCGATCGCCAGGTTCCCGTTCGCCTGGCTGCGCTCGAGGCCGCGGTGAAGCTCGGCGGCGCCAGCTGCACCCGCGAGATCGACCGCGCGCTCTCGGATGAGAGCCCGCGCGTGCGTCGCCGCGCGGCGCTGCTCGCTGGATCGTTTGGCCCGACTGCAGGCGCGCCGCTGCTCGCGCATGCGTCGGCAGATTCCGACGCGTCCGTTCGCCGCGTGGCCGCGCTCGCGCAGGCTGCGTTTGGCGGTGAGCTCGCACGCAAGGCGCTCCTCGGCGCGGCCGACGACGACGATCTCTCGGTGCGCCGCGCCGCCTGGCAGGCGCTCTCGCGGCTCTTCACCGAGCCGCTGCTCTCCGTCGCCGACGAGCCCTCGGTTCGCCGCCGCCGCGAGATTCGCCGCCTCGAGGCCACGCCGCTCAAGCCGCTCACGCTCGCTGAGTCCAAGCCGCTCGAAGCGGTCGCGCAGGCGGCGTTCACACCCGCGCCGGTCGTCGAGGAGGCGGTCGTCGAGCCCGAGCCTGCACCGGTCGTCGACGACGCCGCGCTCACCGAGCAGCTGCTGTCCGAGGTGGCGTCGAGCCTGCGCGGTCGGACGCTCGCCGAGCTGAACGCCATCGCTCCCGAGGCGGCGGTGGCCCGCGCGGCCGCCACGCTGCTCGGCGAAGGTCGGCTGGTGCGGCGCAACCAGAGGTTCTTCCTGGCGTGACCATTCCGAGCTCCCACGTTCCGCGCGATGATGCGCGCCTCGCTCCGGGCAGCCGGCCGTCTCGAGGTGCCCCGTGAGCGCAGGAGCCGAGGCGAACATGGAGCCCTTCGTCTACACCCCCAAGCGCGCCGCGCAGATCCTGGGCATCACCCAGGCCCAGCTCCAGCGCGAGGCCAAGCAGGCCGAGCTCACGCCGCAGCAGGTCCAGAAGCTGCGCGAGAAGCTGGGCAAGAGCCCCCACGACTTCGGCGGCTGCCGGCGTCAGCTCTTCTTGAACTTCAAGGGCGGCACGGGCAAGACCTCGCTGTCGACGAGCTACGCGTTCCGCTTGGCGGAGATGGGCTACGGCGTGCTGCTGGTGGATCTCGACTCGCAGGGCCACGCCACCAAGTGCCTGGGCCTCGAGGGCGAGAACCTCGACAAGACCCTCCTGCCCGTCTTCACCAAGAAGCTGCGCATCACCGACGTGATCATGCCCACCGGCGTGCCTCTCTTGGACCTGGTGCCGTCGAACCTGAGCATGAGCACCGTCGATCTCACGCTCATGCCCATGGCGGGCCGAGAGCTGAAGCTGCGCACCGCGCTGAAGGAGGTCGAGGACCGCTACGACTTCATCGTCCTCGACGCGCCGCCGTCGTTCGGCTTGCTCAACCTGAACGCGCTCATGGCCACCGACGACTTGTTCGTGCCGGTGCTCGCCGACTTCCTCTCCTTCCACGGGCTGAAGCTGCTCTTCGAGACCGTGCAGGGCCTTCAGGAAGACCTGGATCTGCAGCTCGCCAACGTCTTCATCGTGGTGAACGCATTTAACCAAACCTTTAAGATCGCTCGCGAGGCGCTCGAGGCGCTCAAGCAGCACTACCCCGAGTACCTGCTCAAGACGGTGGTGCGGCAGTGCACCAAGTTCGCCCAGGCCTCCAGCGAGGGGAAGCCGGTCTTCGCCTTCGACCCGGAGTGCAAGGGCGCCACCGACATCCAGGCGGTCATCGACGAGGCCATGGGCCGCGTGGCGGAGTCGGTGCAGTCGCGCCGCGCAGGTTCTTAACCAGAATTTGATGTAACCAGAATTTGAAGCTCGAGAGGGAGGGTTTCCAGTGAAGCGCGCATTCGACGAGAACGTCTCCAAGTCCAAGCCCAAGCTGCGGCTGGGCAAGGCCCTCGCGGGCGTGGTGGAGGCCGAGCCGGGCGAGCCGGTGGCGCTCACGCCGCCGCCCCCGCGCGCCACATTCGATGGCCTGCACGCCATCGCCGAGCGCGTGGCCAGCGAGTCCGTCCACGCCAACGAGCTCCACTTCGACGCCGCGCCCGTGGCGGAGATGAAGCCCGTCGCGCCCGTGGCCGTGGTCGAGGCACCCGTCGTCGCTGCGCCTGCGCCCGTCGTCGAGGCTCGCGCGGAGCCGGTCGCGCCGCCCGTCGTCGAGGAGCCCGTGCCGCCCAAGCCGGCCAAGGCGATCCACGTCGAGCCGCCCAAGGCCATTCACGTCGAGCCGCCGAAGGCCGAGGCCGTCGAGCCGCCCAAGGCCAAACGCGCGCCGGTGCAGCAGGCGATTCCCGTGGCCGCGCCGAAGGTGGAGAGCGCCGCCGAGCGCCGCGAAAAGCTCAAGGAGCGGCTCAAGCGCGCCACCGCGCCGGTGTCCGTGCGCGATCCGGCGCCCGCCAGCGCCGCCGAGGCCGAGGCCGCCGCGCTGTCGATGATTGGCCAGCTCCAGCACGCGCTGGAGCGCGCCGAGGCCGAGAACGACGCGCTGAAGAAGGACCTCGAGACCGCCCGCGCCCAGCTTTCGCGCGCCGCCGCCGAGGCCCGCGAGCGCACCGACGAGGCCCAGTCCCTCGCCGCCGAGGCCGGCAGCCGCAGCAAGCTCCTCGAGGAGCTCACGGGCGAGCTGGCCGCGCTCGAGGCCGAGCGCGACGACGCCCTGGCCCAGCTCTCCGGCGCCCGCGCCGAGGCCGAGAACCAGCAGAAGCGCGGCCTGGAGCTGGAGTCGCAGCTGCGCGCCAAGGAGAACGAGCTGCTCGAGGCCATCGCCGAGGAAGAGCGCATCGCCGCCGACCTCGACGCCCGCAGCGACGAGGTGCGCACCCTGCGCGGCCTGGCCGCCTCGCTCACCGCCGAGCGCGACTCCCTCTTGCAGAACGTGGCCTCGCTCACCCGCGAGCGCGAAGAGCTCACCGACGCGCGCAAGGCGCTGGAGAGCGTGCACCGCGCGCTCGCCGACGCGCGCACCCGCGTGCAGCCCGTTCGCCGTTAACCGTTCGGTTTCACTTTCCGAAGCGGCCGGTAGCGCAGCTGCACCAGGCCGCTCGGAAAGCTCTGGCTCGACACCAGCTCCATCGCCACGTCCGGCCCGGTTTCGCCGAAGAGCGGCACGCCCTCGCCCAGCAGCACCGGGATCAGCGAGAGCGTGAGCGAGTCGAGCAGGCCCGCTTGCAGGAACAGGCGGATCACCGCGCCGCCGTCGACGTACGCGCGCTTCACGCCCTCGCGCGCGAGCTTCGCCACCAGCTCCTCCGGCGGGCCTGCGAAGAACCCCTCCCCGTGCCGTGACGTCGCCGGTCGATGGGTGAGCACCACGCAGCGCTTGCCCGTGTACGGCCAGGCGTCGAAGCCGAGCGCGGTCTCGTAGGTCTTGCGGCCCATCACCAGGGCGTCGACGTCCGCGTAGAACGCGCCGAAGCCGTAGTCCTCACCCGGCCGCTCCACGATCTTCAGCCAGTCGATCGCGCCATTCGCGCGCGCGATGAAGCCGTCGATCGAGATCGCGATGAACGCGCAGCACTCCATGCGCCGACCCTCCACGAGATTAACCAAAAGGTTCATATCGCATTTTGGCCGATGTCGATCCCGCACATTGCAGATCTGAAAGGTCGATCGCCCGGGTTTCGGCAGGAAGTTCCGCGGTTTTTCGGGTCTAGCGCAAACGGCCTTGACGCTCGGTGTCTCAACTCCACACGCGTCGCTACGCAACGGTTGATCGCGAATTCATCGCCGCGGCGCGGCGGGGATCAATCTTGCGAGCACTGGTACGATTGAACCACTCCATGTCCTCCGCGCCGAACCTCCCGCCGCTCGACGAGTCCTGGGCTCCGCCCAGCGAGTTCCACGAGTACCGGCTCTCGAAGGCGCTCGGCCGCGGGCGCACCGGGCGCGTGTACCTGGCGCACGACACGCTGCTCGAGCGCGCGGTGGCGGTGAAGTTCATCCCCGCGGGCTCGCCCGACGCGATGGAGCGGCTGCTCAACGAGGCCCGCGCCGCCGCGCGCCTGCAGCACCCGAACGTGGTGACGCTCTATCGCGTAGGCCAGCTCGACGACTACGCGTACATCGTCACGGAGTACACCCGCGGCACCTCGCTGGATCGCCTGCCCAAGCCGCAGCCCTCGGAGCGGGTGCACCAGATCGCGATCGACCTCGCGCGGGGGCTCGCCGCCTCACACCGCGCGGGCGTGCTGCACCGCGATCTCAAGCCCGGCAACGCGGTGATGGCCGAGGACGGCACGGCCAAGCTGCTCGACTTCGGCCTCGCCAAGCTGGTGGAGCAGGCCAACCCGGCCCGCCCGCCCACGCCGGCGCCCATCGCGCGCCCGTCCACGCTCGAGCTCGCCTCGCTGACGTCGGTGTCGCGCGGCGATCTGGTGGGCACGCCGTACTACATGCCGCCCGAGGCGTGGCGCGGCGAGGAGCACACCGCGCGCAGCGATCTCTACTCGCTGGGCGCGCTGCTCTACGAGCTCTGCTCGGGCCGGGCGCCGTTCCGCCACGTGATGCTGCACGAGCTCCCGGACGTGGTGCAGACGCAGTCGCCGCCGCCGCTCGCGGAGCTCGCGCCCGGCATCGACTCCATGTTCGCCGCGGCCATCGAGCGCTGCCTCGAGCCAGATCCGCTGGAGCGCTTTCCCAACGCCGAGGCGCTCCTCGACGTGCTCGAGGCCGCGGCCACGCCTGCGGCGATCGACGTGCCCGAGGGCAACCCGTACCGCGGGCTGCGTCCGTTCGAGCCGGAGCACCGGGTCTTCTTCTTTGGCCGCTCGCGCGACCTGCGCGAGATCCGCGACCGCCTGCGCGGCGAGCCGTTCGTGCTGCTCGCGGGCGACTCGGGCGTGGGCAAGAGCTCGCTGGCCGCGGCCGGCCTGCTCCCGGAGATCGAGGCGGGCGCGCTGGGCACGGAGCGCACCTGGCGGGCCGCGCGGCTGGTGCCGGGCCGCTCGCCGCTCGCCGCCCTCGCCGACGCCACCGCGCACGCGCTGGGGTTGGACTCGGTGGAGCTGGAGAGCGCGCTCCGCCATGAGCCGGAGGGCTTCGCGCGAAGGCTGCGCGCGCGCCTGCGCAGCGAGCGCGGCCTGGTGATCTACATCGACCAGCTCGAGGAGCTCGTCACCCTCGCCGAGCCGGGTGATGCGGCGAAGTTCGCGCTGGCCATCGCGAGCCTCGCGGGCGGCGCGCCGGGCCTCAAGCTCCTGGCCACGAGCCGGAGCGACTTCCTCACCCGCCTGGCTGCCCTGCCCCGCATTGGCCCGCCGCTGGCGCGCGCCATTCACCTGGTGCGCCCGCTGGATCCCGAGGATCTGCGCGAGGCGGTGACGGGCCCCGCGCGCGTGAAGGGCGTGCGCTTCGAGAGCGACGCGCTCATCGACGAGCTGGTTCGCTCCGCAGGCGCCGCCGGTGGCGGGCTGCCGCTCCTGCAGTTCGCGCTCGCCGAGCTCTGGGAGCGCCGCGACGAGGCCAAGCAGCAAATCACCGCGTCGGCGCTCACGGCGCTGGGCGGGGTGGCCGGCGCGCTCGCCCTGCACGCCGACGAGGTCATCGACGCGCTGCTGCCGGATCAGCGCAAAGCCGCGCGCTCGTTGCTCCTGCGCCTGGTGACCGACGACGGCACCCGAGCCCGCCGCACCGGCGACGAGCTCACCGGCCGCGACGACCGGCACCGCGCCGCGCTCGAGGCGCTGGTGCGCGGGCGCCTGCTGGTGGCCCGCGACTCCGAAGCGGGCACCACCTACGAGGTCGCGCACGAGGCGCTCCTCGTGGGCTGGAGCCGGCTCGCCAGGTGGATCGCCGAGGATGCCGAGCACCGCAGCGTGCGCCGCCGCCTGGAGGCCGCCGCGCTGGAGTGGGAGCGCCTGGGGATGCACCCCGAGGCGCTCTGGGGCCCGCAGGCCGTGGCCGAGGCGCTCGCGCTCGATCACGATTCGCTGCCGGAGCGCGAGCGCAACTTCCTCCACGAGTCGCAGCGCGGGCTGGCGCGGCGCCGCCGTTTGCAGATCGCGGTGGCGGGCTGCGTGGGCCTGCTGGTGCTCGCCGCGGGCGGCGTCGTCGAGCTCCGCGCGCGGCTGGACCGCAAAAAGCGCGTCGACGCCGAGCTGCAGCTCGCTGCCGCGGCCCTCGCCAAGGCCGACGCCGACATCGCCCAGGAGAACGCGGCGCGCGCCGAAGCCTTCGCCGATTTTGATCACGCCCGTGGCGACGACGGCGAGAAGGCGTGGGCCCGCACCCTGAGCGAGCGACACCTCGCTGACTCCGCGCTCGCCGAGGCGGGCGAACACCTGGAGCGCGCAGGTGCGCTCGGCGCCGATCGCGCCGACGTCAACGCGGCGCTCTGCGAGTACATGCTCCGCCGCGCCATCCGTGCCGAGCAGCAGGGCCGCGAGGACCTGCGCGACCTCTTCGCCCAGCGCCTCGCCGGCCTCGACACCGACGGCCACTTCCTCAAGCTCTTCCAAACGCCGTCGGTGCTCACCGTTTCCGCCGAGGGCAGCGCCCACATCCGCATCGCGCGGTACGAGCCCGGCACCGACGATCGCCTGGTGGAGAAGCCGCTCCCGCTGGGGATCACGCCGGGGCGGCCGCTCGAGCTGCCACCCGGGTCCTACGTGCTCGTGCGCGAGGGCCCCCGCCCCACCCGGCTGCCGGTGCTCCTGGAGCGCGGCGTGCATCGGGAAGTCGAGCTGCCGGAAGCGCCGGAGACGCCGTCGGGGTTCGTGTACGTGCCAGCGGGCCGCTTCCAGTTCGGCACCGCCGGCGACGAGAACGTGCGCCAACTCATGGAGACCGTGCCCGCCCACGAGGTGCTCTCGCCCGCGTTCTTCATCGGTCGCACCGAGGTCACCTGGCGCGACTACCTCGCCTACCTCGACGACCTCTCCGGCCCGGAGCGGCTCGCGCGAATGCCCCACCTGGCCGCGAGCAATGCGGGCGCCGCGTTCGGCGTGCGCAAGGTCGACGGCACCTGGGAGCTCACCCTCCAGCCGGGCACGGTGGTGATGCACGCGCGCGCCGGCGAGCTCCTCCACTACCCGGGCCGCAAGCTGCGCGCGGACGTGGATTGGCTCAACCTCCCGGCCGTGGGCGTCTCCTACGACGACGCCGAGGCCTTCGCCGCCTGGCTGTCGCGCACCAACCGCGTTCCCGGCGCGCACGTGTGCACCGAGCAGGAGTGGGAGCGCGCGGCGCGAGGCGCTGATCTGCGCGAGTTCTCCGAGGGCCCGCGCCTCGGGCCCGATGATGCCAACTACGACGTCACCTATGGACGCGATCCGCAGGGTGTCGGTCCCGATGAGGCAGGCGCCCACCCGGTATCCATGAGTCCATTTGGTGTGATGGATCTCACGGGTAACGTATGGGAATGGACCCGATCCGTCCTGGAACCGGGCAAGGTGCTCCTCCGCGGAGGAAGCTACTTTCACGACGTGACCACTTGTCGGGCAACCAATCGCAACCCTGTGGATCATGCATACCGAAACATGACCGTCGGTATGCGATTGTGTTCAAGTTCCCCAAGGTGATCTCAGTATTTATTTTTGTTTAGCATGGTGGTGGGCGCGATTGCGGGCGCGCTCGACGGAGTGGATCCATGCGAGCTCGGATGCTGATTCTGGCTGCGGCGATGGTGCTCGCGGCATGCGGTCCGGTGAATGGGCGGCGAATCACCTCAACGGCGTCGCGTGGCGACGCGCTCGCCACGACCAACTCGAGCGTCACCAACGCACCGGGCGAGAACGCACCTGGCGAGAACGCGCCCGGTGAGAACGCACCCGGCGAAAACGCGCCTGGTGAGAACGCACCCGGTGAGAACGCACCCGGCGAGAACGCACCCGGCGAGAACGCACCCGGCGAGAACGCAC